>JAFZDG010000105.1 GCA_017561285.1 Bacteroidaceae bacterium | reverse complement strand
GTTGGATGCAACCTTTACGGAACCGGATTTCCACGCGTCTATATACCTTCATTCAGCGAAGGTGGTGCACATAGTATGACCGAAGTAAATCTCACCCGCTTTTTCGACATCGCCGAGCGTGCAATGGCTCGCCGAAACAAAGAACTCACCGAAGCCGACCGCCGTCTCTACACCCACCTTTTCAATAACAAAGAATCATAAAGGCCTCTATAATTACAGAAAGTCGATACCTTCAGCACCGAGGTATCGACTTTTTTTATACACATTATTTGTTAAATAAGTTAAACAAAAAGGTTGATATTGACAGAAATGTTGTTATTTTGCACCAAATTTGGAGTAAAAGTGCACATACAAAACCTGAACTACTGCAAACATTGAGTTGCGGCTATTGTTATGGGACTAATCCCATACAATTAATATTATAACATATGACAACAATTCGCATCGATAGTTGCCCCATCTGCAATGGACGGCATTTGATACACAAACTATCATACACCGATAGTATCTCAAATAAAACGTTTGAGATACTGCAGTGCAATGATTGCGGATTGCATATAACACAACACACTCCGCGACTCAATGATATGGGCGCATTCTACCCCTCAAGCGAAGCGGCTTGTTATCAACCGGCCCGTTGTTTCAACGACAAATTACTCGATTTCCTTCTTGGCAAATGGTATAAAAAACAAGTGAAGATTGTATGTCGAGAGAGCCAACGTTACAGCGGAGTTCTCTTGGAGATGGGATGTAAAATGGGATATTTCGCCAATGCAATGCGCAATAGCGGATGGATAACACATGCTGTTGAGTACGATACAACTGCTCGCGAATATGCCAACAAGCGCTTTATGCTACAAATTGAAGAAGGAGGCAAACTCTTCAACATCAACCCTCGTTCATACAATGTTGTTGTCGCATGGGACTCATTAGGAGAGGCTGTTGATATAAACCGCACACTCGAGAAGCTCACACAACTCATCGTGAAAGACGGAGTGTTGATGATAGCCTTTCACAATGCGCAAAGCGACAACGCCACACATTACGGTTCTTGGTGGAGCGGATGGAAAGCACCTCGCAAACGCTGGCATCTTACACCCCAGGCTTTTGAAACCCTTGCTGAGAAACACAACCTTGAGATTGTATGCCGGCAACACTCGGCCCAACGTGCATTTATCACAACCCTCACAAGCGAGTGGAACCAATCGAGCGCCAAAGGGATAATAAAACCGTTATTACGAAGTATTGCCCAAGCCTTCAAGAAACAACAAAATCCCACATATTATATATACACCCTCAAAAACAAACCTCAATGAGTACGCCCAAGAAGAAAAAACGCATCACGTTTATCGAAGCTCGCATCACATCTACCCTGAGTGTATCATTGGTGCTATTTATACTTGGCATTATGGCCTTATTGGGAATATTGGCCAACAACCTATCTATATATGTACGCGAGAACATCGGGTTCTCGATTGTGCTGAAAGAGTCGGTACAGGAGAATAACGTAGCACAACTACAAACCGTACTTGCCCATGCCGAGTATGTAAAGGCAGCACAATACATCTCGAAAGAAGAGGCCCTCAAAGAGATTATGCGCGAACTGGGCGAAAATCCCGAAGAGATAATAGGAGTCAATCCTATGCAGGCTTCAATTGAGGTGCGACTCAAGGCCGATTACACTCACCCCGACAGCATTGCCAACATAGAGGCAAAACTGCGCAAGTACAACTATATCGAAGATATCTATTTCCAGAAAGATTTGATACAATCGGTCAACGACAATATGCGCACCATCGGTTTCATTCTCTTTGCTTTGGCAATGGTATTGATGGTCATATCATATGTACTCATAAGCAACACCATACGCCTCACTGCATACAGTCGCCGATTTATCATATATACCATGAAGTTGGTAGGAGCTACCCCCGGCTTCATTCGCCGACCGTTTATTCTGTCAAACATCTTGAGCGGCATCATTGCGGCCGTCATAGCCATCATACTACTCACTTGCTGTATGTCGTATATTGTCAACGAATTTGACAATTTCTATACACTCATCAGCACTCGTATGATGCTTATTGTATATGGCATAGTATTGCTCTTGGGCATATTACTTACAGCCATATCATCGTTCTTTGCCGTTAATCGTTACATAGGAATGAAACGTGACGACCTATATTATGTATAAACAAAAAACAACAAAATAAAATGGACACAAAGAAAACTACTGCAACCGAAGGTTTCGAGGAGAAAAGCAACAAAAAAGAGTTGGCCCTGGGCAAGAAAAATTATCTCTTCATTGCCATATCATTTATCCTCATTGTCATAGGATTTGTATTGATGATAGGTGAAGGTTCTACCGAAGAGATGTATAACCCCGACATATTCAGTACCCGCCGCATTGTCATTGCACCCACCATTACTTTTATTGGATTTGTGTGTATGATTTTTGCGATCCTTATCAAACCCAAACAATAATCTCCACCACATCAGACATAATATATGAGTTGGTTAGAAGCCCTTATATTGGGACTCATACAAGGTCTTACCGAGTACCTACCGGTAAGTAGCAGCGGACACCTGGCTATCGGATCGGCACCCTTTGGCATTGAAGGCGAAGAGAACTTGGCATTTACC
>JAFZDG010000104.1 GCA_017561285.1 Bacteroidaceae bacterium | reverse complement strand
GGTTGTAGCCGTAAAGAGGTGACCTTCTTCCTCTTCGATGTGGCTGTGCAAGGCATTGATGCACAACTCTTGGTCAAGCTCTCTTGTGCGTGTCACACGATTCCATCCATTGGGCATACAGTAGCCCTTCATGTTGTGGTGGTCGATGCTCACCTCTTCGAGGGTGTAGCCATCGGCTATCATGTGGCTGTTTATATCTACCACCACTTTGGCCACCGAGCGCAGCATATCTATCGTACCCAACTCTTGCAGCGCAGCATTGGTGATGGTATATTGCACTATGCCCACCATCGGTATATAGCCATCGGGATAGGCAATATCGTCTATCGAGAAATCGAGCGAATTGATGTCGTTGCTTGCTGTAGGGCTGTTGGCCAGCACCACAATTTTATAACTATTGCCCAGTGTGAGCGGCAAGTGGCTTATATCGCCATAGAAGGTATATTCTGTTTCGCTCTGGCTCCAATACATTATATTCTCCACCTCGCCCATCAAGCGGTTGTCGGGGGTATATATTTGCACCTGCAAGGCACTGTTGCGTATGCGGTTGTCGAAGGTAGTACCCAAGTCGCTATCGTACGCATCGCCCCACGATGCGCGAGTGGGCATTTCCATACGCAGGCTGAATACTACGTGTCGTTTGTCTTTGGGAGTCTCTGTTGTGCAGTCGTCATAGTCCATAATGAGGTAGCACGATGTGAGCATCCACACCGCCATCATCATGATTATGTAACGTACTGCTTTCATTGTATGTGTCAGTCTATCACTTCGTTGTTAAACACTACTCTCCACGAGTTGATAATGATTACGCTCGATATCCAACTACCACTTTGGTCGAGGAAAAACGTGAGGTTATATTCGTCTTGTCGGTCGAGGTACTCTTGATTTTTCATTTCGCGATTGTAGTTACCCTTCACCAGCAGGGCATAGTCTATGAGGGGTATCGACAATACCACCTCTTGGCTCTCTATATTGCGCACAACAAGCACCGGATTGTGGCCTATGCACAAGCGGCCAATGGTCATCTCGGCCAATGCTACGTTCACTTTATCGCCTCGTGTGGCAGTGTATATGTCGGCATTTACATCGGCGCTGCCACTCGACACACTCCAGGGTTGATACACGATCAACTCATCATCGAGCAGTGTGTTATCATAGTTCATATAACCGTTGAAGTCTTGTATCTCGAAGGTAAAGTTGTCGGGATTTACATCCTCGCCCGAGAGGTGTTGCAACACGACACGCACCGTATTGGTGTTCTTGGTGAGATACATTGTCTCGTAGTGTGTGCCGGGGGTGTTTTCTATTGTTATACGTTTCTGTCCATGAAAGAGGGGACGCAAGTCTTCATCTACATAGGCCTGTCCGTTGGTGTGTGTGCGATGCATGCGACATTTCATCTCTTCTATGGTTGTCACACCCACTATGGCTTCGGGTATGGCAAACGACTCGCCGTTGCCCACACCGCACCAAGCCAGCAAGTCGTAGGTACCCTCGTTCATCTCTAAGGTCATACCATAGCCCGGTGTAGCCAATGTATCGCCCTGTTCGTGTGCTTGATAGGCCAGTTTGCCACTCTCGTCAAATACATAGAGCGACACCGAAGTTACCTCGTGGGCAAAGGCATTGGCAAACTTCATATTCATATC
>JAFZDG010000002.1 GCA_017561285.1 Bacteroidaceae bacterium | reverse complement strand
GTTCTTCTCGAGAACTCTTAAATTAGGCTACCTATTATCTCCTTATTTGCATCGTCTATGACCGAATTTTCTAACATTGTGAGGTAGATTCGGGTGGTTTGTTCGGTGGTGTGGCCCATTCCGGCGCTGATGACCGATATGGGTACGTTGTGATTGCGTGCAGCGGTGGCCCAACTGTGTCGTGAGGTGTATGATGTGAGTTTACATCCACAGCCTAACATCTTCGATAATCGGCCCAACTGACGGTTGTAGGTATTCAATGCTACTTTATATTGCTCGTAGGCTTGGGCCTGATTGGTGGTGGTGATTATGGGGAATACATATGGCGACAGTGTCGATGTATATCGGTCTATGATGTGCTGTATGCTTGGCTCTATTCTTATACTCAATAATTGTCCTGTCTTGCGGCGGGCATAACATATCATTCCGTTTTGCAGGTTCGATTTCTTGAGGTAAGCAATATCCGCGAATGCCATTCCTCGTGTGCAGTAGCTGAAAATGAACATATCCCGGCACAAGGCAAGTGGGGTTCCGGCCTCCAATTTCAAACGGTGCAGTTGTGCTATGATGGTTTCCGATACGGCTCGTTTTCGAGTGCGATCTACTCCGGTATAGACTTCGGTAAATGGATGCGATTGATCTACCAACTTTTGTCGTACGGCTTTGTTGTATACTGCTCGCAGTATGCGCATATAGAACGAGATTGAATTGCGTACCATTCCTCTTTGCATCAGAAAGGCGTTATAATCGGCTATCAGTTGCTCGGTCAGAGCCGAAAAAGGCAGGTTTACTCCACCCAGAAATTCGGCAAAATTTTTCATCGTTTTCTCATAGTTTTGCGCCGTTCCCAAGCGGTTTGCCTTACGCATCAACCGTACCTGATTCTTCATAAAGTCCAATACCGACACTTGGCATTGGGGTGATTTATATCGTTTTATAACATCGCCTACCGCATATTGTATTCCACTATTATCCAAGTCCTTAATTATTCGTTTTAGCAGGGCCGTATCACTATCTATTCTATTCTGCAGCAAGTGTCTATCAGCAGTGTTTATTGTTACCTGTTCACTCTTGGCATTCCATTCGTCAGGCTGCAATCGCATATCGGTTGTTATCTGTTGTGTAGCTCTGCGATGTGTCACTTGATAGAATATTGTACCTGCTCGCCCTGCCACTGAAGAGGGGCGTAACTTCACTTTTATTGTTGCCATATTCGTCATTATTTATTGATGATAAAAACAAGCCATTCAACTCTCCGGATAGTATAACGTTGTAAGACATATATACTCCCCTACTACGTTTATAAACAGCCTATCACACCGAATATCACTAAACAATATATATAGACGAGATGTTTAAAAAAAACTGAAACAACAATAGTGCAATTGCTATATGCATCACAAAAAAAGCATCAAGGGTGAGCATAAAAATTCAGCTCATCCTTGATGCCAGAAACAAGCAGGCAGTAATCTAATTATCTGCCACTTACAATACTTGTATTTATATACGTTCTATTGTAAAGCCGGCTTGGCGTATCAATGTCAATAGTTGGTCTTCGGTAATGCCATCGGGTACGATGGTGAGTATGCGATGGGGGTTTGACAAATCTACTTTCCACGATGCTATGCCTTCGGCTTGATCTAATATGGGTTGCACTTTGGCTATGCATCCGTTGCACATAATGTTGGTGCTGAATTGCCACGCTTGGGCGGGCTTATCCGATGATTTTTTAAAGATATTACTCCACTTCATATATTCGATTGTTTAATTGATTATTTCTTCCATTTGAGTCGCAAACTGTTGCTTACGACACTTACGCTGCTCAATGCCATTGCAGCACTTGCTATCATCGGATTGAGCAAGAATCCGCAACAGGGGTACAACACTCCTGCCGCTACGGGTACTCCTATCATATTATAAATGAAGGCCCAAAAGAGGTTTTGACGAATGGTGGTTACAGTTTGCCGAGATATATGTATGGCTTGTGCAACGCGGCTTAAATCGCCCGACACGATGGTCATCGCAGCCACATCCATAGCTATATCGCTACCGGTTCCCATTGCTATGCTCACATCGGCTTGTGCCAGTGCTGCCGAGTCGTTAATACCATCGCCTATCATTGCCACTACTTCGCCTTGCTGTTGCAGAGTTTTTATATAATGTGCTTTTTGCTCGGGCAAAACTTCGGCTTCGATATTTTCTATACCTACTTTTTGAGCCATCACCCGGGCTGTGCTTTTGCTGTCGCCGGTGAGCATATATACTTGCAGTCCGGCTTGTTTCATAGCCTCAACAGCTTGTACAGATGAGGGTTTCAACGCATCGGCAATGGCCAATGCAGCCAAAACTCTGTCGGTTGCTGCTACCCACACTACCGTATAGGCATCGCACTCCCACTGTGCAGTTTCCTTTTGCATTTCTACGGGTATGTCGAGTTGCAGATGTGCCATAAGGCGACTATTGCCTATATAATATTTCGCACCATCTATGCAGGCCATCACGCCACGTCCCGGCAAGGTCTCAAAGTGTGTTATTTCGCCCGCCACCATATCTTGCAGATAAGATGTAACAGCCTGTGCCAACGGGTGTTCCGACCGCGTCTCAATATCGCACAACACACGCCGAGCCAACGCTTCATCGCACCAATGAGTATGCACAACCGAAGGAGTACCTTGTGTGATCGTACCCGTCTTATCAAGCACCACCGATGTTACACGACAAGCCCGCTCCAACGCATCGGCATTTTTTATCAACACGCCTTGCTCGGCAGCCTTGCCTATACCCACCGTTATGGCCGTAGGCGTGGCCAACCCAAGTGCGCATGGACAGGCTATAACCAATACCGTAACAAAAGCCAATAGTGCATGCGAGAAGGCCTCATTGCCACCTACAAGCATCCATACTACAAAAGTTACTATTGCAACAGCAAATATCACCGGCACAAAAACAGCCGCAACCTTATCTACCAATCGCTGCACAGGAGCTTTACTGCCTTGTGCCTCTTGCACAACCCGTATTATATGCGACAAGAGCGTATTATCGCCCGTCTTCAACACTTTATAGTACAGCACACCTTTACCATTGAGTGTACCGGCAAATACTTCATTACCCGACTGCTTGCGCACCGGCATAGGCTCACCCGTTAGCATACTTTCATCAACATACGAATCACCACCATACACCACTCCATCTACCGCAATCCGCTCGCCGGGATACACCATCAGATTATCTCCTACAACAACCGATATAATGGGAACACTCACCATCTCACCATTTGCGGCTATGCGAGTCACATTTTTCGGTTGCAATCCCATCAACTTCGTTATAGCGGCAGTAGTGCTGTTTTTGGCCTGCTCTTCGAGCATTTTACCTATAGATACAAACGTGATAATACCGGCCGAAGCCTCAAAATATACATGCGGTTCCAATCCGCGTTCTAACCAAAATTCAGGAAAGAGTGTATTGAAAATACTAAACAAATAGGCAACCAATGTACTTACAGTCACCAACGTATCCATATTGGCTCGCCCATTACGAGCTTGCTGCCACGCACCCTTGAGAAAGCCCCAACCAAAAACGAACAATATAGGTGTGGCCAACGCCCACATAATATAATGGAGATGAGCCACCAGGGGCATAGTCATAGACAATACCATCAATGGTACAAAAAGTATCAACGAGCCTATGACGGCAATGCGCCGTTGTTTCACCCGCTTGCGATGATACCCTGCAACGGTTTCATTCTCATCGTCCGATGGCTCCACCAATACAAAACCGGCAGCCCTAACAGCCTTAGCCAACTTGCGGGGCGACGTAATGCGCTTATCATAGACAACATATGCTTGTGCCGAAGCCAAATTAACTGTAACCTCCAACACCCCTTTCTGCACTCGCAATGTCTGCTCTACAGCCGCCGAACATGCTGCACAGGCCATATTCAATATCGGAAATGTTGCTTTTACAATATATTTATCATCCATCACTCTAATATACTTTACATTAACACGCAATTATGCATCTGTATAACAATCCCACCAACTGGATAGGCAAAAATACAAAAATCTGAGAGATAATAGACAAATATACCATTGATAAAATCGTTTTAATAAAAATAAAAACAATAAAACAATTGTATATTTATATAAATCTTAACCATCCAACATTTGGCAATTTTATATTTTATATCTACATTCGCTGAAAATTTACAATAATAGAACAACAATGAAAGGTTTTATAGAAACTATAACCATTGCAATAGTTGTATTCATAACAAGCGCCATTACATCTTATGCGCAAGATATTGAAGTGAGACAAAACGTACCTACCGGATTGCCTCGCAACGAATCTGTTACCAACACTGCAGTGGTAGTGGAACAAGTCAACACGCCAACACGCCCCTTTGCTTTTGGTGTTGAAGCAG
>JAFZDG010000103.1 GCA_017561285.1 Bacteroidaceae bacterium | reverse complement strand
TATTGACATCATAAAAGCGGGGTAACAAGTCGGCAAGTGTTGTTTTGCCCGAGCCCGATTGGCCTACAAGAGCCACTGTTTGTCCTCGCTTGATATTGAGAGTTACATCTTTCAATACGTAGTCGTTGCTATACTTAAACGATACGTTGCGATATTCTATGCCCTCTTTCAAGTCGGTCAGCTCAACAGGCTTTTCGGGATCTTGTATGGGATTGGGGGTTGAAAGCAGTTTGTCTATACGTTCCATTGCTGCCAATCCTCGTTGTATGGCATAAAATCCTTTAGACAGGTCTTTTACGGGGTTTATTATGCTGTAGAATACAATCAAGAAGTAAATAAACTGTGCAGCATCGATATTGCTATTGCCCGAAAGAATGAGGCTGCCGCCAAACCACAATACGATGACGATGGTAGCGGTGCCAAGAAATTCGCTCATAGGATGTGCAAGCGCTTGACGGCGAAGGACATGGTTGATGAGTCCGAGGTAGTTGTTGATGATGCGGTAGAAACCTTCGGAGCTCTTTTTCTCGGCATTGAAAGCTTTGATGATGCGGATACCTCCAAGTGTTTCTTCTATCGAGGCCATAATGACACCCCATTGTGTTTGCACCTCGGTCGAACTCTTCTTAAGAGAGCGTCCTATGCGTCCCATCATAAGCATCGCTGTGGGGAGAAGTATGAGAACAAAGAGTGTAAGTTGCCAGCTGATGAAGAACATCATTGACAAGCATACCAATATCATAATGGGATCCTTAAATATCATTTCGAGTGACGACATAATTGAGTTGTCGATCTCGGCCGTATCACCGGTCATTCGTGCCATTACATCGCCTTTGCTTTCGTTCGAGAAGAAACCGATAGGTAATGTGAGTACCTTGTCATACACATAGCCACGTATATCTCTTACCACTCCCATACGAAGGGGAATGAGAAAGTAGGAACTAAGGTAGGCACTACCGGTTTTCAAGGCAGTCATAATGGTAAGTATAATGCCCAGAAACAGAATGGTTGTAGATGCGCCAAATTGCTCAATGGCTTGTGCTGTTATGTAATATAAATTATTTATTGCTACGTCTTTGATATTACTTAAGTCCCATTCCATATAGGTAAAAGAGGCTGCCTCTCTTGCATTGAATAGCATCTCGAGTATAGGGATGATGGTGGCAAAAGAGAAGAGTGTGAGAAATGAGGCCAGTATGTTGAAAAATATATTGAGTGCAAGATAGTGCTTGTATGGTGGTACAAAGCGTAGTAGTATGGAAATAAAATCTTTCATAGGTGGGTATTTTGCAGTTGCAAAGATAGTGTTTTGCACCGATATAGCGGGCGGGTAATTGTAAAATAGTCTCTCTTTTTATAAAGAATAACACTTGACAATACAAGGCGATGTGGTAGATTAAAAAAATATTATAAAACAATTAAACTTTTTATGGTCTTGTTAGTCATATGTGCAGTTTAAATTTTGAAACCTTCTTTTTATGAAAAATAGATTTTCCATCCTACTCTTGCTCATAGGGGTTCTGTTTCCGTTAACGTCTATGGCACAATATGTTACTATTAAAGGTATAGTGCGCGATGCTCTTGATAATGAGCCATTGCCTCGTGTGAGTGTGCGCCTGTTGCATGCCAAGGATAGTGCCTATGTAGCCGGTACTTCGGGCAATACACAAGGTGTATTCCAGTTTAATCCTGTACCTCATGGGCGTTATATTGTGCAATTCTCGTTTTTGGGTTATACGACACAGTGTGTCAATGTCAATACCCGTTCGGTGCGATCGCAGTATAATATGGGTGAGATCTTGATGAGTACCGGAGATGTTATGCTTGCCGAGGCTACTGTCGTGGGCAAAGCTCCCGAGGTGGTGGTTAAAGAAGATACTGTAGAGTTTAATGCCGACTCGTACAAGACTCAACCGAGTGCTGTTGTTGAGGATTTGCTCAAACGTCTGCCGGGTGTAGAGGTCGATGAGAATGGTAAGATAACCGCTAACGGTAAGGAGGTGACAAAGATATTGCTCGATGGTAAGGAGTTCTTCTCGGATGATCCCAAAGTGGCATCGAAAAATATTCCGGTAGAGATGGTGCAAAAGTTGCAAGTGGTTGATCGTAAGAGCGACCTGGCTCGTATTACTGGCGTAGATGATGGCGAGGAGGAGACAGTCATAAATCTGACTATCAAACCCAGTATGAAGCAAGGTTGGTTTGGTGAGATACAAGGTGGCTATGGCTATCGTCTTATGAACAACGACAACACCAGCCCCCATCGTTATCAGGGTGGTGCAATGGTAAACTATATCAAGGATGATGACCAATTTACTCTTATTCTCAACTCTAATAACGTAAACAGTACGGGCTTTACCGACCAAGGACAAGGTCAGTTCCGCCGTTGGGGTGGTAACAATGGTATTGCCACATCGCATAGTTTGGGTGTAAACTTCAATGTGGGCAATCAAGAGATATTCCGCGTGGGTGGCGATGTGATGTATTCATATAACGACCGCGATACCCGTAAGCGTAGTAATCGTCAAGATTTCTTTACCGATAGTACCTCATATAGCGATCTTTTATCGCAATCGAACGATATAGGTCAACAAATTAGTGGTCGTTTCCGCATACAATGGAATCCCGACTCGTTGAATACTTTTGAGTTCCGTCCTCGCATTTCGGTCAATTTAAATGAATCGCGCCTCTTGGAAGAGAGTAATGCCTTTGCCGGAGATGCAGCACGCACACAAGTCAATCGTAACTACAACCTCAATAGCAGTAATGGTGTAAGTCTGCGCACATCGGGTGAGTTGATTTATAATCGCCAACTTACATCGAAACCCGGTCGCTCTATCAGTGTTCATGGACGATATAATTTTGATAACACTACCGAGCAAGGTAATAGTATTGACAAGACTTGGTACTATTTGTTGGGAGATACTACCGATTTGAATCAGACCAGCAATGACCACTCGTGGAGTAATGGTTACTCTGCTCGTTTCACTTATACCGAGCCAATTGGTAATCCGGAGAAAGGTATGTTCCTTACCTTTGCATTGCGCAGTCAAGGAAATTTCCGTAATGCCGATAAATATACCTATACAGCCGATGAGTTGGGCGACTATTCTTTGACACCCGATACGGCCTACAGTAATAGTTTCCGCAATATGAACATTACCAATAGCGCGCAAGTAGGTTTCCGTCATGTTACCCGTAATCTTAACTATAATGTGGGATTATCGTTTGAGCCTACAACCACTTCATCGCAAGACCTTTTCAAGCCGCAAAATAACATCGCTACTTATACAGTATATAATTGGGCTCCGTTTATGTGGCTTACTTATAAGGTGGGTAAGCAAACATCGTTGCGTATGTGGTATAATGGTCGTACCGAGCAACCTACCATTGCTCAGTTGCAACCGGTACCCGACATTTCCAACCCGCTTAACATCGTAATGGGTAATCCCGATTTGGATCCCAGTTTCACACACCG
>JAFZDG010000010.1 GCA_017561285.1 Bacteroidaceae bacterium | reverse complement strand
CGTACGGGGCTACCGTATTTCGGAGCGTAAAGCCCCTCAACCGGTGCTTCGCACCCCGATTTGATGGAAACTTGCATGAGAGGCTGTATAGCGTTCGATGGGATACTATATGTGTTATCGAAGTTTATTGCGCTGTCTTGTTTATAGGCGCACCCCGATACGATTATTGTCGGCGGAAGCGGTCGGTAATTTTCTTTTTCCAACGGGCGAAAATATCCAAACCATCGCGCATACCGAGCAGACCATGCGAACTTGTCTCGGCCGATTGTGCCAAAGGATCGTGGAAGGTTGCTGTATTGGGTGTAGCAGTGCCAAATTGCTCGGGATATAGCACTATAAGATTGTTGTCGGCAAAGTATTGGGTAAGGAATGCCGGCAGTTTATCGTAGTCGGTATTGAACGAAACCGATGCCCGGCGCGCCGATACGACAACAAAGAGGTCATCCTCGCTTACTACGTTGCTCAGCAACAGCATATCGTCCCACGACTCTACTTTGCTATACTCGTGGCGTATCTTGTCGTTACGGCGCATTAAAACGCCCTCTATGTGGGGTATTGTAGCCTCGTAGGCATAGAATATGATGCGACACCCTATTTGTTGCGATATATTGGCCAGGCGGTCTATCCATGTGGCAAATCCTGTTTCGTACTCGGCCATTGGCGGAACCGATACGATGATGCGCGAAGTAGTGTCGGGCGGCGTAGAGCACTTGGTAATCCATATCATCTTATGCGTGCCACGCAGCATATTCTCTATTTTAGAGCCAAAAAACGAATCGACAATATTGGCTTTGTGGTGCAATCCGAGCACAATTTCGCTGATGTTGTGTTCCTTGACAGTGTTCAATATACCGCTGGCAATGTTGAGGTCGTAGCGCGATATGGGAACGAGTTGAGCATCGGCCGCCGAGGCTGCTTTCGATGCTTGTTGTAGAATGCGTTGAGAGGCATATTGGTTGCTCGTCTTCGAGTCGTCATTGACATATAGGGCATATATGGGCGTGTTGCGTTTGGGTTTTTTCATAAGCAATGCCATATTGACGAGTCGTTCTACGGTAGCAGGGTTGGCAACGGGTATGAGTATGCGGTCTTCGTTTACGGCCGACTCTGCCGGAGAGGGTTCTTGGTCTTGCAACTGTACAACAATCTTGCTCGATGCACGCTCGGTGAGGATAGAGCTTACGGTGCAAGTAACCAATATCATAATGATGGTGCCGTTGAGAATAGCATCATCGAATACGCCCAACTGACGGCCTACGATAACGGCAGCCAACGAAACGGCAGCTTTGGCCGAAGTGATACCAAAGATGAGTCGTCGGTCGGTTGCGGTGTAGTGGAATATGCGTTGTATCATCCATGCTGCTATCCACTTGGTGCTCACCGCTATAAAGCACATAATGACGGCCACAAGCAACAACTCGGGGTGTTCTACGATGATACCCAGGTCTATCATCATACCCACACCTATGAGGAAGTAGGGGATAAAGAGTGCGTTACCAACAAACTCAAGTCGGTTCATCAATGGCGATACCGAGGGTATATAGCGATTGAGAATGATACCGGCAAAAAATGCACCAATGATAGATAGCAGGCCTATAAACTCGGCTATAAACGATGACAAGAAAACAAGTGCCAATACGAATATAAACTGCATTACATTGTCGCTGTAGGTCTTGAAAAACCATCGTATGAGGTGTGGATAGACAAATATGATGAAGAGAGCGTAGGCAATAACTTTGATGACAAAAGCCACCCAGTAGGTTGTACTTGTGTCGCCCGAGAGGGAGCCTGTAACGATGGCAAAAACAATCAAAGAGCCGAGTATGGCAAATATAGTGCCCGCCACAGCCACTGTGACCGGTGCGTAGCGGTTGATGCCGTAACGACTAACGATAGGATAGGAGATGAGTGTGTGCGAAGCAAACATACTCGATAGCAACATAGAAATGAGCCAATCGAGGTGTAGCAGATAGTGGCTGGCTACCGTACCCAAAATCATGGGTATGCCAAAGGTGAGCAAGCCAAATATAATACCGGGCTTGCGGTTGCGAATGAGCGAGAATATATCCATCTCGATACCCGCCAAAAACATCAGGTATAGAATACCTACTTGTCCGAAAATCTCGAAACTGCTATCACGAGCTAGCAAGTGCAATCCATGTGGGCCTATGATGATACCGGCAATAATGAGTCCTATGATATGAGGTATGCGAAAACGGTTGAGCACGATGGGTGCCAACAGAATGATAGCCAGTACGATAAAGAATATGAGTACCGGATTGTCTATGGGCAGTGTAAATAGAGTGTCGAGCATAACTTATAATCATATTTTATATTGGTATAACGCAATGGCCTTGTGGGGTGGCTATGTGCGATACTTTCCATCGGAACTGTCATCGATAATGCTCAGGTATGAGGCATATCGCGACTCGCTGATGTAGTGGTTTTGCAGTGCGGCGAGTACGGCACAACCCGGCTCATTGCGGTGGGTGCAGTTGTTGAAACGGCAGTTGTGCGATGCAGCAAAAATCTCGGGGAAATAGTGAGCCACCGTAGATGGATCGAAGTCGATCGTACCAAAACCCTTGATACCCGGAGTGTCTATGATGTATCCACCTTGGGGCAGCTCAAACATCTGCGAGAAAGTGGTTGTGTGCATACCTGTGTCGTGTTGTACCGACAAAGCTCCGGTTTTGAGATTTAGTCCCGGCACCAGACGATTGATGAGCGAAGATTTACCCACGCCCGAGTTTCCCGAGAAGAGTGTAAGTTTGTCTTTTATTTCGCCGGCCAACCACTCTACGCCCTCGCCCGTTGTAGCCGATATGAGGCGTGTAGGATAGCCTATGGTGCTGTATAGATGTTGTACTCCTAAGGCATACTCCATCTCTTCGGGTGTATAAAGGTCGCACTTGTTTATAACGATATAGGTGGGTACAGCGTAGGCCTCGGCAGTAGCCAAAAAACGATCGATAAAGACCAAATTGGTGCGAGGATGTTCGACAGTAACTACCAATACCGCAGCATCGAGATTGGCCGCAATGATGTGGCTCTCTTTCGATAGGTTGGAAGCTCGGCACACAATGTAGTTGCGGCGAGTCTCTATCTCGGTAATAAAAGCCGAGCCGTCATCGGCTACCGTAATGTGTACACGATCGCCCACAGCTACGGGATTGGTGCTGCGAATGCCTCGAAGGCGAAACTTACCTTTTACCTTGCAATCGACTACCTCTCCGGTATCGGTCTTGACGGTGTACCAACTGCCTGTACTCTTTATAACAATGCCTTGTGTCATCTATGGGGTGTAATAGTGTTGATATGAGGATATGTCATAATATAGCCGGGAGATATGGCAAACACTCATTGAGCTATATTATGACTCACCCTCTTTTCTTTGTTTTTTATGCTTTACCACCGGGACCTACGAAGGGAATAAATCCGCCGCGAGGATCGAGTATTGTGCCATGTTGTTGCTCGTATTTGGCAAGATTGTCTTGCAATGCAAGCAACAAACGCTTGGCGTGTTCGGGGGCAAGAATGATGCGCGATTTAACGGGTGCTTTGGGTACACCGGGCATTGTGCGGGCAAAGTCAATGACAAACTCTGATGAAGAGTGTGAGATGATAGCCAAGTTTGAGTAGATACCCTCGGCTACCTCGGGGGTAAGTTCGATTTGTAAACCTTTCTTTTCTTCCATAATTATGATTGTTTTTATTGATTAGTCTTGGATATTCACGACAATATTTTCTTGCATATTGTTTGATATATTGGCATATACTCGCACAGCCTTGTATGAGGCCAGATTGGGAATATAGAACGATGCGTATGCAGCGGTCCAATATCCTACGGCATCGCCGTTGCGGTCGTGGCGCAAAATGATGTCTAAGGTGTCTCCGGGAGCTTGTTCGGGATTGCTGAAGAGGTCGAGACGGTGAGGAAGATTGTAGTATTCCAAAGCCATATCGAAGTTGATGTAGCTACCTGTTCGCCATATGGTGTTTATTCTCAACGGATGGTTGGGATATGCAGCCAATGTATCGGCTGTAGCAGCAATAATGGTATCGTGGCGTGCCGGAACAAGCTGTAGCGGAGTGATTTCAAGGCTGTTATCGTCATTGGTGCGGTTTACGTAATATTGCAACAATATACGTTGTCCGTTGTAAACCGATGCTTCGATAGAGGGATTGGGGTAGAGCATAACACTGCCTTGGTCATTGCGCAAGATATGCTCGAAACTCAATGGCTCGTTGGGCTGTACGCGACACGAAACAAAGTCGGCATAATAAACTACCGGTCCGTTGTTATTGGTCTCTTCGCAACTCGTCAAACCTATGGCAATGGCAGTGACAAGCAATATCAGCTTCAGTAGGTTTCTCATATTCTTAATTTTTTCTTACGTGTTTTTATTGTTGTTTGTCACATCGGCTATAACCACTCCGTCTTGCAGTCGTATGGTGCGGTCGGAGAGGTTGGCCAGTGTCTCATCGTGCGTAACAATGACAAATGTGTGACCAAATTCGCGGCGTAAATCAAAGAAAAGGTTGTGCAACTCGGTCTTGTTGTGTGTGTCGAGGCTGCCCGAAGGCTCATCGGCGAGTACCACAGCCGGATTGTTTACCAAGGCACGCGCCACAGCAACCCGTTGCTTTTCGCCGCCCGATAGTTGAGCCGGCTTATGCGAACAACGATTGGTCAGTCCCAAATAGTCGAGCAATTGGCTTGCACGTTTTTCGGCATCGCGACTGCGACATCCGCCTATCATAGCCGGTATCATTACATTCTCCAATGCCGTAAATTCGGGTAACAGTTGGTGAAACTGAAAGACAAAACCGATATTAGCGTTGCGGAAACCGGCCATCTCCTTATCGGGGAGATTATCTACCCGTTTACCATCAAAAAGGATGCTTCCCGATGTGGGCTTTTCGAGTGTGCCTACAATCTGCAATAGCGTTGTTTTGCCTGCTCCGCTGGCTCCCACTATCGACACAATCTCATGGTCGGGAATGGTAATATCCACTCCTTTGAGTACCTCCAGGGAGTCAAACCTTTTTGTTATGTTTTTGATCTCTATCATTGTTGTGTCACTCTTCTTATTACGTATGCTGCTAAGTAGCAACCAAATACAGCCGGCATATATGATACCGTACCTACGGTAGTACGTTTGTTGCGTTCGCCCACAACTTCTTGCACTGCTTCGGCGTGAGGTTCTTCGGTAGAAAATACTACGGGCAACTTACCCCGTACGCCCATTTTGCGCAGTCGTTGACGCACTGCACGAGCCAATCCGCAATGGAAGGTATCGGCAATATCGGCATAGCGTATTTGTGTGAGGTCGGTACGTGCTCCGGCACCCATCGATGATACCACTGCTATACCTTGTCGTATACAAGTGGCCAGCAAAGCAACCTTGGGTGCTACAGTATCTATGGCATCTACAACAAAGTCGTATCCCTCTCGCAATAAGTCTTCTACACCCTCTACATCGAGGTAGCACTTACGTGCCGAAAGTTCCATTTGGGGGTTGATGTCGCGCAGACGATTGGCCAACACCTCTACCTTGTCTTGTCCTATGGTTGAGTGTAGAGCCACCAATTGGCGGTTGATATTGGATGGCGATACGACATCGCTGTCGATAATAGTCATCCGTCCTACTCCGGCACGTACCAGCATCTCGGCAGCATAGGCACCCACGCCACCTACACCCACCACCAATATGCGGCAGGCTTGCAGCCGGGCAGTCTTTTCTTCGCTCAATAGGAGCGATGTGCGTTGCATCCACTCTTCCATACAGACAACGAAGGTACGATTTTTTTGTTAAAAACAGCCTATAAGATAGCGATATTTAAGTAGTTTTAAGTCAGTCTTTCATCCATTCCACCACGCGTGCGTCTATTTCGGTGAGACTTCGCTCGGGTGTAACAGGCACTATCGATGCATAATTTTGTGCCATTACATACTCATCGGTATCGGTAGCATCCGGCTCGGCATTATCGAAATACCCTGTAAGCCAATAGTATGGACGGCCAATAGGATCGATGCGAGAGTCGTACTCGGCAGTCCATCGACCACGAGCAGCACGACACACCTTCATACCTGCCAATTGCTCTACGGGAGGGATATTTACATTGAGTCCCATATCGCGTGGCAGTCCCTTCTCGATGGCACGAGCGCAGAGCTGTTCAACTACGCTGCGGCAGATGGAAAAATCGGCATTGGCATCAAAGCTGCAGAGCGAAAAACCGATAGAGGGAATACCTTGTACGATACCCTCAAACACAGCACCCATTGTGCCGGAGTAGATAACACTCACCCCCGAATTGCTGCCATGATTGATACCCGATACAATCAGGTCGGGACGATCGGCAAATAGCACATTCAGAGCTAATTTGATACAATCTACCGGAGTTCCGGTTGTCTTAAATGCTTTATAACCTTCGCGATTTTCAACCATTGCCATACGCAACGGCACATTGACCGTAATAGCCGCCGACTGCCCCGAACGAGCGCCATCGGGAGCTACCACCACCACATCGCCCATAGGCATAAGAAACTCGGCAAGCGATTGTATGCCTCGAGCATTGATACCGTCATCGTTAGTAACCAATATAAGAGGACGTTCGCCTCGTGTTATTTTTTCTGTTACCATAATCATTCTTTTATTTATGGTGCAAAGATAGCGATAAGCGAGGGGAGAATAAAATAAGTTCACTTATTTTTTATCCCGAGCGAAGCTATCTTGGGCGAAGCCAAAGTAGAACGATAAGCGAGGGGAGAATAAAATAAGTTCACTTATTTTTTATCCCGAGCGAAGCTATCTTGGGCAGAGCCAATATCGAAAATAAGTTTAAAATAACATTATAAATTTCGCTGTCAGTAAGTTTTGCATTATCTTCGCATAGTTTTTTGCAACAGAGGTTATTAACAAAAAGTGTGACTTATCAACAATTTGCGCAATTTCATCCCCAAACAGAATTGATAGTAGATAAATTTGTCTTTCCTTTGCATAGATAAAAAGATGAATATGGGTAAAATTATTGCTATAGCCAATCAAAAAGGAGGAGTGGGCAAAACAACCACTTCGATGAACTTGGCTGCCTCACTTGCATTGCTCGACAAGAAAGTGTTGCTTGTCGATGCCGACCCGCAGGCCAATGCCTCTTCGGGTTTGGGCATAGATGTTCGTTCGGTAAAGAGTTCTATATACGAATGTTTGATAAGTCACAGTACGATTGAAGAGTCGGTGTGCGATAGTCCGGTTCCGGGTATGAGCATTGTACCTTCTCATATCAACCTCGTTGGTGCCGAGTTGGAGTTGCTCAATATGCCGCAGCGTGAGCGTCGTATGGAGGCGTTGTTTGCTCCGGTGCGCGATAAGTACGATTATATTATTATCGACTGTTCGCCATCGTTGGGCCTCATTACCGTCAATGCTCTCACTGCTGCCGATTCGGTGATAATTCCGGTGCAAGCCGAGTATTTTGCACTTGAGGGTATTAGTAAGTTGCTCAATACCATTAAGATAATAAAGGCAAAGCTCAACACCCGCCTCGAAATTGAGGGCTTCTTGCTCACTATGTACGATGCTCGTTTGAGACTTGCCAACCAAATTTACGAGGAGTTGAAAGGTCACTTCGGTCGTATGGTATTCGACACTGTTATACAGCGCAACATACGTCTTAGCGAGGCTCCAAGTCATGGCTTGCCGGTGGTGATGTATGATAGCGAGTCGCGTGGTAGCATCAACCATATGCAACTTGCCAAAGAACTGATAAAACGCAACAATAAATAATATATATGGCCGCAGTAAATAAACGTAATGCTCTTGGTAGAGGTCTCGATGCCCTTATCGATATGGGTGAGATAGAGACTTCGGGAACATCTTCGATCAATGAGATTGAGTTGTCGCGCATTCAACCCAATCCCGACCAGCCTCGCCGAGAATTTGATGACGAGAGTCTCGAAGAGTTGGCTGCTTCTATACGCGAGATTGGTATTGTACAACCTATTTCGTTGCGTCAGCAGGCCAACGGTACCTATCAAATCATTGCCGGTGAGCGTCGTTATCGTGCTGCCCGCATAGCCGGGTTATCTACCGTACCGGCCTATATACGCACTGTCGAGGATGAGGCTGTGATGGAGATGGCTCTCATCGAAAACATACAACGCGAAGACCTCAATGCCATAGAGATTGCTCTCTCCTTCAAGAAACTTATCGAGCAGTACAACCTCACACAAGAGCAGTTGAGTGAGCGTGTGGGCAAAAAGCGTACGACAGTAGCCAACTACCTGCGCTTGCTCAAACTTCCGGCCGAAGTGCAAATAGGCCTACGCGATAAAATGATCGATATGGGCCATGCTCGTGCGCTCCTTTCGGTGGAGAATGCTTCGGTGCAACTCGAACTTTACAAGGCTATCGTGGCCGAAGGATTGTCGGTGCGCAAGGTCGAGGAGTTGGCTCGCAGTATGGCGCAAGCTCCCGCCAAAGCTGCCTCGAAAGTGGCTCGCAGCAGTGCGCAACGCAAGGAGTATAACTTGTTGCGCAACAACTTATCAAACTTTTTTGGTATCAAAGTGCAGTTTTCGTGCGATGACAAAGGAAAAGGTAAGATAAGCATTCCGTTTAAAAACGAAGAGGAGTTGGAACATATTATCGGGCTTCTTGACAAACTTAAATAAATAGGATGAGGGTATTCAACTATATAGCTTGTTTAAAGTACGCAGCGAAATATATCGTTGCGTTGTGGCTATGTATGTTTGCCTTTGCTCTTCAGGCTCAAAAGTCCGAGCGGGTGGTTTTGCATTCCGATACGCTCGTTGTACAACCTATGATTGAGCCTGTGGTAATGCCTGCCGATAGTATTGTAGGTGCATTTTCTTCTTCTCTCGACTCCATTGCCACAACATCTATGCTCATCGATAGTACTGCCGTTGTGGTCGATACGATTGCCGACAAGATCCATGTATCGACCTTCGATCCCGATGCTATGCGGGCTGTGTGGTTGTCGGCTCTGTGCCCCGGTTTGGGACAGATATATAATCACCGTTATTGGAAATTGCCTATCGTTGTGGGTGGTTTCACCGGTCTTATATACGCCACTACTTGGAACGGACGTATGTTTAACGAGTATCAACAAGCCTATCTTGATGTTACCGATACCGATCCCAATACCAATAGTTATATGAACTTTTTCCCGCCATACTATACCGAAGATATGATAGATCCCGGATGGCTCAAGAATGTACTTAAGAGCCGCAAAGATACCTACCGGCACTACCGCGACTATTGTATTGTGGGTATGGTTGCTCTCTATCTGGTGTGTATTATCGATGCTTATGTCGATGCCGAGATGTATCACTTCGATATGTCGAGCGACCTCTCTATGGCAGTAAAACCGGCTCTTATACCTGTTTCTCTACAACAGCAACCTGCACTTGGACTGCAGTGTGCCATAACATTCTGATATATGATGAAGCAACATATTCTTACATTCGCACTTATATTCACAGCAGCTATCTTTTGTAAGGCTCAAGATAGCGATGTCCTATTGGCTTGTGATACTATTACCGATAGCAATTTTACGCTCACCAATGAGTATGTAACGAACCTCGAAAAGCAACTTGACGATTGGTACTTGCGCAACTATACAGCCTATACGCCGCAATCGCACACCAATACCCATAGTGCCAACTATCCCGACTCGGTCTATCGTCGCCGACTGGCCGAGATGGAAACGATTATTGATATGCCCTACAATCAGGTGGTGCGCAACTGTATCGACCGCTATATGCGCAATCACAACAATGCACTTGGTGCGATGTTGGGACGCAGTATTCTCTATATGCCCATCTTCGAGCAGGCTCTCGAGGAGGCCGGATTGCCTCTTGAGTTGAAGTATCTCTCGGTGGTTGAGTCGGCATTGCGCCCCGATGCCACCTCGCGTGTGGGTGCTGCCGGTTTGTGGCAGTTTATGACTCCCACCGGTCGCATGTACAACCTGCATATCAGTACGCTGGTCGATGAGCGCCGCGATCCTTATAAATCTACCACCGCTGCAGCCCAATACCTCAAAGACCTCTACGAGATGTTTGGCGATTGGCATTTGGCTCTGGCTGCCTACAACTGTGGGCCCGGTCGCATATCGCGTGCCATCAACTCTACCGGCAAAAAAGACTTTTGGGATATATATTATGTGTTGCCATCCGAGACACGTATGTATGTGCCCCTCTTTATTGCTGCCAACTATGCCATGACCTATTACAAAGAGCATAATGTAGAGCCTTTGTTACCCGTCAAGCCGCTTACTACCGATACGGTAATGGTACATCACAAACTCTATTTCGAGCATATTGCCACCGTAATGGGTATTCCGGTTGAGGCTATCAAAGAGCTCAATCCTCAATATCGTTGCGACATCATACCCGGTAGTGACAGCAAACCCTATTCGCTCCGATTGCCTTCGCAACAAGCCTTTGCATACACCTTTATGCAAGACTCCATTCTCGCTTTTGCCAAGAAAGATTTGGAGGCTAAAGGCATCAGCGAAGAGGATATATCGGCCGAACCGACTCCTCGATATCACAAGGTACGCAGTGGCGATACGCTCTCAAAGATAGCCAAGAAATATGGCACAACCGTCAAGAATATAAAGCGTTGGAGTGGTATTAAGAGCGACAAACTGCGTGTAGGACAGCGACTTATTGTGGGTTGGGACAATGGCGAGCCTAAGGCTTCGAGCACGAAGAAAAGCACAGCCTCTAAGTCCAAATCATCGTATCACAAAGTGCGTAAAGGTGAGACTCTCTCAACCATCTCTCGCAAATATGGCGTGACCGTAAAGCGCCTCAAAGCCGCCAATAATTTGAAGGGCGATAATATACAAGAAGGTCAAAAACTTGTTATTCCCTAAGGCTTTGGTGGCATAAATATAGCTGTATGAGGCTGAGTCATAATATTTTGGCTCGGCCTCCTTTGGTCTTATACTATTATTCTCGCTCCTTTCCTCGTCTGCCGGACGGCCGCTGGAAGAGGCGAAAATGCCAACCCTTATACCGAAAAAATAACTATAATTCTTTTAACGATTATACTATTTGTAAATACTATCGCTACTTTGAAGAATTATCTCATTTAATGCCGTATGTTAACACAATTTAACATCGGGGGGGGGGTAAAATGTAGTCTTTTATACATACCTTTGTACACATATTTATATATATGCATTGCCGGAGGGAGAGTCTTCGTTTGGCATCTATTTTTGTATATGTAAAAATGAATTAGATATTTATCTATAACTAACAATAAATTATAAACTATGAAGAAGAATTTTCTATTCGGTTTGTTTGCAACAGCCCTGCTGCTGCTTACAACAGCTTGCCAAAAAGAGAACGATCTCGTCAATGGCAACGAGGTAATGGTTAACTTCGAAGTAAGCGCACCTGTGATTGCCACTCGTGCTTACAGTGATGGTGAAACCGCCAAAAATTTGCAGTATG
>JAFZDG010000009.1 GCA_017561285.1 Bacteroidaceae bacterium | reverse complement strand
TTGGAATCCCATCCAAGATGGTTTGTTGGAGCGTGGCTCTATACCTTCATTTGCTGCTAACGGTAATGAGGAGTACGACTATGACTTTGTAACCGGTTATAACCGTTATTACCGCAAGTTTGCCGAGCGCTTTGAGTTGCCTGAGGGTACTAAATTGAATATTTCATCTCTCAGCACTTGGATGGCTCACTATAAAAATACTCCTTTCACATCGGGCTATGACAGCGAGTTCCCCTTTGAGGTTGTATTCTATGGCGAAACCGATGGTAAACTCGATGAGAACAAAGTATTTGCTCGTATTACATCTACTTTGAAAGAGATATTTGGTAACTCGGGTATCGGTTCGGGTGCAGGTGAAGGTCGTTCTATCAACTTCGTTGACGTTTATGGCGATCCTATAGCCGTAGAGGGTACATTCTATATCGCATTTGAATTCTCTGAGGATATGGTAGTTACTGCATACGATCCTAATATCGGTCGCTCATATTTTGCAACCAATGTTGTTAAGCACGCTACAGGTGTCTCAACACTTTATGTGAAACCTCACGCAGTACCTTACAATTCGGCAGTGACTGCCGATGGCAATTGGTATCCCGTAGACCAACTCGATAACACAAAGAAAGGTCTTGGTGCATATTTCATCCTCTGGGCAAACAACAAGAGTGGTGAGGTTGCTATCAATGCCTTGGGTGAGACAATATTTGCAGCTCGCGTAGATGGTGGCAATCTTATCGTAAGTGGTACACAAGCCGACGAGATAGTACGAGTGTTTGATGCAAATGGTAAGTTGGTTGCATCGGCTGTAGGTCGTGAAAATAGCACAGTAATATCGATTGAGAACCTCAAAGGCGGTATTTATATCGTAAATACATTGGCCGGTACAAGTAAGTTTGTTAAATAAAAAATGAACTGATAAACATTATTGAAAGACGCATCGGAAGCTCTTTTATAGGAGTTTCGGGTGCGTCTTTTTAAATTTTTGTATAGTATGTTACGCATTTGTTTAAAAGGTCTTTTGGCACTCGGTGTAGCGATATTGTCGTTTGCGAGTGCTGTGGCTGTTCCTGCATATCCCGGAAAAATAAAGGCTGTGCAACCCGATGGAACAGAAATAGAAATAGTATTGCAAGGCGACGAGCATTTCAATTGGGCAAGAACAACCGATGGTTATACGCTCCTGCGTGATGAGAATAACTATTGGGCTTTGGCTTGCCAAGATGCCAATGGTATGCTTGTTGCATCAAAGCACATCTTCCGTAACGATACGCGTGTGGCTGTAGAAGCCGGTATAGAACGAGGTTTGTACTTTTCACAAGCGCAAATAGATGCTGTGAGTGAGAAAAAGAGTGCTATGCGCCGGGCCAACAATAATTCGGGACTGCAAGTAGATGGTACTTTCCCCGGCAAAGGAGAGAATAAATTGTTGTTGCTTATGCTCAACTATAGCGACACCGAACCCACTTATACGCCCGACGATTTTGAGAAGATGATGAATGAGCAAAACTATGGCGGAATAGGTAGCTTTCGTGATTTCTATCTTGAAAATTCATACGGACAATTGGATATAACAACTGTAGTGACTCGCTGGGTTACATTGCCCTATACCAAAGATTATTATGGCTCGGAGCGTGCTATAGAGATGATTCAAAACGGATTGAATATAATAAAAGATGAGATAGACTTGTCCGAATTTGATAACAACGGTGATGGTATTCTGGACGGATTGGCTGTGATACACCAAGGTACAGGTCAAGAGTACTCGGGTGCAGCCAATGAGATATGGTCGCACAGTAATATTATATATGGTATGTCGTTCGATGGCATACAAATACGTCGTTATACCATAGAGCCCGAGTTGTTGAATCGCAATGGCGATATGGCCACGATAGGTGTTATATGCCATGAGTTTGGTCATAACCTGGGCGCTCCTGATTTTTATGATGCAGACTATTATGAATCGGATGGTTACTATGCGGGTACCGGTATATGGGACTTGATGTCGTCGGGTGCGTGGAATGGTAATAATGGCGATCGTCCTGCAGGTATAAATATGTGGCAAAAGATACAGTGTGGATGGGTAACTCCCACACTACTCAATTCAACCCAACACATAACCGATATGAAGCCTGCTCACAACAATCCCATTGCATATCGTTTCGATACTACCGTTCCGGGTGAGTACTATATCTTGGAGAATCGTCAGCAAGCCGGTGCTTTCGATGTCGCTTTGCCCGGACATGGTCTTCTCGTATATCACGCCAATGATGCCAAAATAAAGGCATCGGTTGCCAATAATTTGGTCAATGCGTCATATCCGCAGGCTATGTATCTTGTGTGTGCATCGGCCGGAGAGGATCCCAATGAGTTCAGTACGTCTTATGGCGATGTGAATAGTACATCGGCTCCTTTCCCCGGTACTGCCAATATTACAGCTTTCAGCGATGCTACATTGCCCTCAACACGATCTATAAGTGGTCGCTATACCTATAAGTCGTTGACAGACATAAGCGAGAGTAATGATGGCATAATAAGTTTTGACTTCACTTGCGAAAAGACTCCTTTGGCTCCCATTAATCTCGAAGCTCACAACGAAAAGGGCCGCATTGTGCTTTCGTGGCAGATGCCTGCCGAAGCTGCCGGCGTGACTCGATTTAATATTTATCGCGATAATACACATCTTGCCACAACCAACGAGTGTGTATATATAGACGATAAACTCGAAAATGCCGATTATATTACATACTATGTAGATGCAGAGTATGACAATGGCTTGGTTTCGCCCTATACATCGGTTTCTACGCGTGTTCCTGCCAATTTCGTTACGGCTGTTGAGGCTGTTGTCAATGATGGTAATGTGGCACTTGCATGGGATGTGGAGTCAAAATTGACTCGTATGACCAATGTCGTAGCCGAGTTTGCCTATCTTGATTATAATATGACATCGCTCGACTATGTGCATCGTTTCCGTGTAGAGGATTTACAGATGTATAAAGGATATAAAATAAAGAAAATTGCCTATTTGCCCTATCAAGCTCAAAAAGATCTTACTCTCACACTGCGTGTTTGGGAGGCCGATGCCGATGGCTCAAACCCCAAAGTTATCTCGGAGCGTTTGGTGAAAGAGTTTGGTACAGCCGTATGGAATACAACCTTGCTTACCAAGAGCGTAGAGATTACCGGAGAGAAAGAGTTGTGGATAGGTCTGCATTGCGAATCGACTACCGGAACAATACGATTGTTGACCGATAAAGGCCCTGTTGTTGAAGAGTATGGCAACTGGGTGAAACTCGAAAATGATGAGTGGACCGCCGATAGCTATGTTATGGGCAACTTCTACTTGTATGCACCTTTGAGTGAGCCGGAGCGTGGTGAGGTAAATGAGATTGCCGATGGCGGCGTAATGACCAATCCCTACCTCGATATGTTGTTCCCAACGGGATATGCCATATATCGTGATAATGAGTTGCTTGCCTATACCGATAGTCGTAACTATATTGATAATGAACCCTTGTCGGGTAAACACGTATATGGAGTGGCCAGTTTATACCGCGGTAATAATGAGTCGGAATCGATAGCTATTGAGGTTGATTATGTTCATTCGGGTATAGAAAATGTACATAGTCACACCAAGTTGCATATGGTCGTTGCCAATGGTACACTCACCTTGCCTTCATACCACGGTTATCTGTTGGTAGCCGATGTGATGGGACATATAGTATATGAAGGTAGCTATGCCGAAGGTGAGACCGTTATGCTGCCTGCCGGAGGTATATATATTGTTAAGACTACGGCCGGTATAGAGAAGTTGGTCGTAAGATAGTTCGGTTAAAATAGAAGAGTAAAGAGATCTTGTTGCTTGAGGGCAATGAGGTCTCTTTGCTTTTGTTATGACTCGTGTGTGTAATTGTCTTTTTTATGCTTGTCTCGCTTGCGCATATGGAAGAGTTGTGGTAATTTTGAGCATCATTGTAATAAGAATTCTTATGGAGATACCAAGCGAAAAGCATCCATTGCAGCCATTTCTGCCGGCAAATGCGCGTTTGCTTATGTTAGGAAGTTTTCCCCCTAAACGGGAACGTTGGTCGATGGAGTTTTTTTATCCCAATTGGATAAACGATATGTGGCGTATCGTGGGATTGCTCTTTTATGATAATAAGCATCATTTTGAAGTAATGGGCGAGAAACGCTTCGATTGCGAGAAGATTGTAGCTTTTTGTCGTGAGAAGGGAATTGCGCTCTATGATACGGCCTGTGAAGTACGTAGGCTCAAGGACAATGCATCGGATAAGTATCTGGAAGTGGTAACGAGCACCGATGTGCCGGCTCTATTGAGACAATTGCCGCAATGTAGCACGATTGTAACTACCGGCGAGAAGGCTACCGATACGCTCTGTGCCTTGCTGCATGTGCCGCGGCCGGCAGTGGGAGCTTATAGTGATGGTGAGTGTGAAGGTCGTAAAGTGCGTCTTTTCCGTATGCCTTCCTCTTCAAGAGCCTATCCGATGAGTATCGACCAAAAGTCGAGCGTATATCGTATCCTATTTGAGTATTTAGGGTGGTTGTGATAACGAAAATTATGGTATAAAAAACGGGATGCTTCACGTCGTGGAAACATCCCGTTTGTATTAAGAGGAGTTTTACTCTCTATTACATAACATTGTAGCCTTGGGCAGCCAAAGCGGCTTTAATCTCGGCAATGTGCTCGTGATTGCGTGTTTCGAGACGAATCTCGGCTTGGCCACCATGAGTTGAACTGTCTTTGAGTTTAATGCGTTGAATGTTTGATCCATGTTCGGCAATGATAGCAAGTATCTCGCGAAGTTTGCCGGGTTTGTTGGGCAATTCAACACGCAATTGTACCGAGCGACCTACATGCGACAAACCTGTCTTAACGACACGTGAGAGAATAGGTACATCGACATTACCACCCGATACAAGACATACGGTCTTCTTACCCTTGATGGGGAATTTGTCGAGCATTGCAGCAGCAACGGCAATAGCACCTGCACCCTCGGCAATAATCTTGTGTTGCTCAATGAGGGTAAGGATGGCAGTTGCAACCTCTTCGTCAGTGATAGAAGCTATTTCATCAACATACTCGCAGCAATATTTAAATGTATTTACACCGGGTTCTTTCACTGCAATACCATCGGCAATGGTAGAAACAGATGGCAGACGGATGATTTGTTTCTCTTTAACCGAAATTTCCATACTGGGAGCGCCGGCAGCTTGTACACCATAAATTTTGATGTCGGGTTTGAGCGTTTTCAAAGCCAATGCTACACCCGAGATGAGACCACCACCACCGATGGGAACGATAACGGCTTCTACATCGGGAAGTTGTTCGAGAATTTCAAGACCGATTGTACCTTGACCGGCAATAACCAATTCGTCATCGAAGGGATGTACGAAAGTGTAGCCATGTTGATCTCTCAATTCCAATGCTTTGGCGTAAGCATCGTCATATACACCGTTAACAAGGCAAACTTCAGCACCGAGACGTTTGGTAGCCTCAATTTTAGAGATGGGAGCACCTGCGGGGAGGCAGATGAGTGATTTGATGCCGTTTTTGGTTGCGCCAAGTGCAACGCCTTGAGCGTGATTACCGGCCGAGCAGGCAATTACACCACGTTTTTTCTCCTCTTCGGTGAGCTGCGATATTTTGTAATATGCACCTCTCACTTTAAACGAGCCGGTTACTTGTAAGTTTTCGGTTTTCAAGTAAATTTCGCTGTCGCAATTGATGCGAGGAGCACGTATCAAGTCGGTACGTCTAACAACACTACTCAGTACCTCGGCAGCATGACGAATTTGGTCTATTGTAAGCATGTTTCTATAGTATTTTAGATATGTTTGATTTATTGGGTGCAAACTTACAAAAAATGCCTTATATAAAGCATATTTGCTATTGATTTTTATTGTATAAAATTTCTTGTATCAAGTCTGTGTCCATTGCCACCTCACCCGGCATCAAGTATTTGCTACCATTGGAGAGGATTTGTTCTTGCAGCTGTTGTGCCTTTTGTGTGTTTTTTTCTATATTAAAGGCGCCAACAATCAAATTATTGACTCAAACACAAAGTGTGATAGCGTCCTATTGTTTTTTTACGACGATAAAATGTTTACAGAGAGTTGGATCAAAACGGGTTTAGAGCGATTAAGTGTTTTTCAAACAGTGCACATTAAATATGTATATGTTCTTATCGAAGGAAAATTGACAAGATACGACTTCTCGTAGTAGATACAAAAAAAGGAGGTTTCCCTCCCTTTTGCTTTGTCAGTGGGTGGGGGGCTCTTAACCCTATCCTCTCCCTCGAAGCACTACAAATATACAACCATTATATACCAATCACCAAATTTTTCAATGAAAAAATACAAAAAATATCTTTTTACCGACACTGATTACCCCGAATACCTCTTTGACAAGATGCAGAACGGCGAAATAATCGTGTATCAAAAGACTAAAGCATACGAAATGCGAAACAGAGGTATCATGCACTTTAACCTTCGCAAGGGAAAGCAACCAAAGGCTATATCTGAGGCTCGCATACTTACGGCTATAAATAACCAAGTACCCATCGATAACGTGCGGTATATCCACAATATCAAGTCGTACACACAACGGCGCAAAATACTCTTAACCGAACTGATCAAAGCCAAATTTGATGCGAAGTTTCGTAGTCTCTTCTATCCATCAGTGTTACCGCCGACATAAGCAACCAATTGACTTGCAGTGCGTCGTTGAAGTTGATGTCGGTTGTGAAGGTGAGGTATTCATTGGGTATGTCGCGAGGGCGTGTGCCTTGTTGTGTGTGGGCGTGTATCGTAAGTTGGTTGATAAATGCCTTTTTGCTATGAATATCTTTGTCGAGAGCTGCAAAAGCAGCCAGGATGGAGAATACTCCTGCGCCAACCGTTTCGGCCCAATCGACACGAGAAAATTTTGTGATAAGTTCATTTATTGATGTGCCGGTAAAAAGCAATGCAATGGTCAATCCTATGGCTCCACCACCGGCAAGTGCAAGTATCATCTTAAGAACTTGTAGAATACTCTTATTCATATCCTATAGTGTGTTTACAGTAAACGCAAAGGTAATAATTAAAAACAAGAGTTTGTTGTTTATCTTGGAATTTACTAACTTTGAGGTCGTATTACTAACCGAAAAATTAATTGATACAAGAATATGGCAACAAGAGAATGGAAAACGATCAAGGAGTATAGCGACATCCTTTTTCAGCAATATGGAGGTATAGCTAAGATAACAATAAACCGCCCGGAGGTGTATAATGCATTTCGTCCGCAGACCAATTTCGATATGCTCGATGCAATGGCTATCTGCCGCGAGCGTGCCGATATTGGTGTGGTGGTGTTTACCGGTATAGGCGATAAAGCGTTTTGCTCGGGTGGCGACCAGAATGTAAAGGGCGTAGGCGGTTATATCGATGATAACGGAGTGCCTCGTCTCAATGTGCTTGACTTGCACAAGGCTATACGCTCGCTGCCCAAACCTGTAATTGCGATGGTGAATGGTTATGCCATAGGTGGCGGACACGTGTTACACTTGGTGTGCGACTTGACTATTGCATCGGAAAATGCCCGTTTCGGACAGACAGGCCCTAAAGTAGGCAGCTTCGATGGTGGCTTCGGTTCGTCATATTTGGCTCGCATAGTAGGCCAAAAGAAAGCACGCGAAATATGGTTCTTGTGTCGCCAGTATAGTGCTAAGGAGGCTGAAGAGATGGGTATGGTAAATAAAGTAGTACCCTTCGACCGCCTTGAAGATGAGACTGTAGAGTGGTGCGAGACAATCTTGAAACGTAGCCCTATGGCGGTGCGTATGATAAAGCGTGCCTTGAATGCCGAACTTGATGGTCAACGTGGCTTGATGGAGTTTGCCGGCGATGCTACTTTGATGTTCTACCTCATGGAAGAGGCACAAGAAGGTAAGCGTGCATTCTTGGAGAAACGAGATCCCGATTTCCAACAATTCCCCAAATTTCCCTGATATATGTTGCAAGCAAGGTATGCTCCTTACCGCCTGCTCTTTAAGGAGCCGAGTGGCACATCGCGTGGGGTAATGACCTACAAAGATTGCTATATGGTGCAGTTGTATGATGATGCTCATCTCAATCGTGTGGGGTGGGGCGAGTGTGCCTTGTTTCGTGGATTGGGTTCTGATGACAGGCCTGAATATGAGGCCGTTTTGGCCGATGCTTGCCGAAATGTAGGTGTGCGACCTTTTGAAGAAGTGGTACAAAGTCTTTCGGAGTGGACCTCTATACGATTTGGTTTTGAAACCGCATGGCAAGAGTTGATGGGGTGGTGTGACTATCCATCAAGATTTGACACAGGCGAGCAGCCTATAACCATCAACGGCCTTGTATGGATGGGCGATAAGGCAACTATGTTGCAACGTATAGAGGAAAAATTACAAGCCGGATTTCGCTGTGTGAAACTTAAAATCGGAGCCATAGATTTTGAAGCCGAACTCGACCTGTTGCGTGTGGTACGCAGTAGATTCTCGCGCAACGAAATAGAGTTGCGTGTAGATGCCAATGGTGCGTTTACGCCCGATGAAGCCCCTCGTAAGTTGGATGCTTTGGCGCGGTATGACCTACACTCTATCGAACAGCCTATAAAGGCGGGGCAGTGGGAGTCAATGGCGCAGTTGTGTGCTTGTACTCCTATACCTATAGCTCTCGATGAGGAGTTGGTGCTGTGCCGTAAGGTAACACCCGATTTGGCGGCACAGTTGCTCGATGTCATTAAGCCCCAATACATAGTCCTTAAACCATCGTTGACCGGTGGGTTGACGGGTAGTGAGTTGTGGCGTAAAGCAGCAGTGGAGCGAGGCGTGGGTTGGTGGATAACTTCGGCCTTAGAGTCGAATATAGGGTTGTCGGCTATAGCTCGCTATACCGCATCATTGCCCACCGATATGCCGCAAGGACTTGGGACCGGATTGCTCTATACCAATAATATATCATCGCCGCTGTGTCAAGAGGGAGAGATACTTACATATCGTCCTCAAGGAGCGTGGCAATATCCCCGTTTGGTATGGAAATGAGAATAAATGGAGTGGTGTATACATCCCTGACGGCTATGCAAGGTGTGGTGCGGGAGGATGTTGTGGCTTTTTTGACCGAATGGTATGATAGTCAAGCCTATGTAAATGGACATACATCCGGCTCTACCGGTGTTCCCAAGCCTGTAGCGCTGCTCAAGAGCGATATGCAAGCTTCGGCTCGACTTACCAATAGCTATTTGGGTATAGATGCTCAATCTACATTGCTTTTGTGTCTGTCCTCATCGTATATAGCCGGAAAGATGATGATTGTGCGAGCTATAGAAGCCGGTGCTGAGTTGATTGTAGTGCCACCATCTTCAACCCCTATAAATCATCTCCGGCAACCCATTACAATGGCTGCAATGGTGCCTATGCAGGTGTCGGAGACATTGAGCAGGCCCGATGGGGTGCGACTGATGTCGCAAATAGCCAATTTGCTGGTAGGAGGCTCGCCTGTGAGTGAGGAGCTTGAGCAGAAGCTGATGGCGTTGCCTAATAATATATATGTTACCTATGGAATGACCGAAACCGTTTCGCATATAGCATTGCGGCGCATAGGCGAAACTTATTACACAGCTATAGGCGATGTAACTTTTCATATAGATAATCGTTGTTGTCTTGTGGTTGATGCGCCGCAATTGAGCGGTAAGCAGTTTGTTACCAACGATGTGGTAGAGTTGGTGGGAGAACGGCTGTTTAAATGGTTGGGGCGTTATGATAATGTAATAATGAGCGGTGGCCTAAAGTTTTGTGCCGAGCAACTCGAACGAAAAATAGCATCGATAATATCACATCGTTATTATATAACAGCTGCCGATGACGAACGATTGGGACAACACATCGTATTGGTAATAGAGAGTGCGCCATATGATGATGCACAAATGCAGCAATTGAAGAGTGCTATGTCCGATTTGTTGGATAGGTATGAGTATCCTCGAGAGATACGTTTTGTTGCACAACTGCAAGAGACCGGCTCGGGTAAGATAAAACGAATGTAATATCTACCCGAGAAGCCGGAGATTCTTATCTCAATTTGTTGTTTCCTATTATATCGTAGGCCAAGTCGGCACAATCGATGGTAAAGTCGGGTGATACGCTGCCCGATAGTGCTATGCGAAAATATTTATAAGGCGCTGAGAATATGCGCAATGGCAGATGTCCGTTGATGTAGCCTTCGTAAGTGGCTCGATAAATGGGATGGTAAGTACCATCGGGCTCGTGAGATGCCAATATGCATAGCGATAATACACCTTGTGATGAGTGCATACGCCATATTACCTGTCGTAACCGAGTATATGCATCGGGCAATAACTGTATGGGTTTGGTTATGAGGCATACATCTTTTATAGAGGTTATCTCGTTGTTGAGGTTGTATATAATATTATTTTGCCCTTGAAACAGTATTGTATTTCCGCTACTTACAATGCCGCGTACTGCCTGTTCCCACCGATAGAGATGGCGTGATGGCAGGTGCAAAATCCAACAATATGTAAAACGGTTATTGCAAAGAATCAGTTCATCTTTGGAGTGATTGTATGTAGCAACAGCATTTTCATCGAGATACTCTAATATAGGTGTATGGTCTTTCCCGGCAGGCGAGAGTTGTGGAAGTAGCTTGGACTTTTGCTCGTTGAAATTGATTGTGGAAATTTCGGTGAGTGGTAATAGTACACTCGATTCAGCACCGCTTATTACCGATATGTTATTGCCCGACCTATAAATAATGGCCGACTGAGTGGGTACTATGAGGCCTTGTTCTTTGGTTCGCTCGTTGTTGATGGGGGTGCAACGGGTATAACAAATATCTTCGGTACCTACCTGCATACTCCATATGCCCTCTGTTGTGAATACGTATAGAGGAAACTCGCCGAATTGACCTTGTGACAGCGCTGCTGTAGTTGTAGCTATGCCATTGATAGAACCACCGGATATATAGTACGCAAGTTCGTTGGGAAAACTGAATGGATTGTTTATCTGCGAAACAAGCATCAGGTTGCGTTGTTCGATAGGAGTTGAGTATGATGATGAGGGTAAATTGTTGATATCATCATCTGTGGCAACTCTCTTTTCCCATTCATTTATATCGATACATTTTATTTGAGGATGAATGTATGAAGCTCTGTTTTCGTTGTCGATACTTTTCAATGTTATACTTTTGTGGTAGTAATATCCGTTGTATATGATGGTAATATCCATCGATGTGGCGTTGCTGTTGGGGTATGAGATAAGAGGTGATAATGTACCACTGAAAAATGGTACATCCATATATGTATCTACAACTTTTGCCCCCTCATTGCCCAATGCAATGTGGGTGCGGATGTGTATAGATGCATCGTTGTTATTGTTGTCGTAAGATGCGCAAAAAACAGCAGGATGATAGCCTGTGAAGAGCGATCGTTTAACATTGGCCAAGTGAAGTCGATTGTTATAAACAAAAGTGTGCATAGCACCTATTTGATCGAATGTCGATGTATCTACCTCCATCAAAGGTCGGTAAATGATATTGTTGGGGCGAATATCGTGCTTGATAAGCGTAGGCTCGTGAGGCACAATCTCATCAATCTTTATTGTTGCCAAATGATAGAAGAGTGTGTCGTTGAGAGTATTCATCTCTATTGATTCGTCTTTAAACAGAGGAATGTGGTATTTGTACCCATACTCAATCTTGTCGCCATGCATATCGTAATAGATACCATCATTGATCGGACGGTCTTCTATCAAAGAAATCTCTTTAGAGATAAAGATGTCAATGCCCGTTACAATGTCGCCCCAGTTGCCAAGGTTTACCTCTTCGGCTATATACTCTATACCCATTATACCCCACAATATGGTATCGGATAGAAGAGTGGTCTTGTTGGCGCTGCTCTTATAATAAAATACGAGGAGTCTTTCCTCGAGTAGTTGTTGGTAATTGTAGAAATTAACAACAACGGGAGGAGATGGGAGAATGTGTCGGCCATCGAACAATCGCAGTGCATATCGAATGGCTACCGGTTCAAAAAATCCATTTTGTTCGTGAATTTCATCACGAACTTTATAGAGAGGTCCCAAAATATGGTTGGTAATAAATTCGTAGTTTTCTTCCGATAGCTTTTCAAGTCGGCCCGGGAATTCGGCCGTCTCGGTTACATAACCTCTATTATCAATGTGTTTTTCGCGAAAGCGAATGATGGGCATAGGTGGCTTGTCGCCCAATGCGGTATAGCAATTGTTGCGATAGATGAAGAAAAGAACCTTTGAGGCTGTTGTAACCACAAGCGTATTGCCAATGGCATTGAAATCGGTAGGGCAATCTTCGAGGGATGCAAGCAGTTGATTGATGCCGGACGTGTAGTTGTTATCAATGTCGGCCTCGTGGTAAACAGACGTATTATCAACCGATATGAGATGTTGCTTGTTGTTGTGAGTGTGAATGAAAACTATTTTGCGAGTTGTTCCGGTCATACCTCCGGCCATACCATATGAGGCAATGGGGCGTAACGAGGAGTTGAGTTGAGTGAGGTTGACAACCGTAGAACACTCACCGGGCTGAGAAGCCCGAGAAGAATTGATGTTAGAAGAACCAATAAAAGTAATGCGATTATTTTCCATATGCTGATGTTTTTTTGCTGCGAAAATAGAGCCCCGAACAGCCATATAGATGCGATAAAAATAAAATAAAAAAAATGAGGTGTAAAAAAATATTTCAATTAGATGTGTTATATCTATGGTGTTTTGCGATAAAATGCTTATCTTTGCACCGCCGAAAGGATAGGGATATACGCAATGTCCTGAAAAACAAAAAAGTAAAGTAAATTTGCGCGAATTGATAATTCCGTCGTGATGCTCTATAAATAGGCCGAAAAAGAAAAATGATTTTTTTCTCGGTCGAAAATTTGGACGGTAACTCAAAATGCTGTAAATTTGCACACTGTTTTGTGAAAGTTGGAAAAGTAAACTAAAAAAGAAAAGATAGCGATGTCAAAGATTTGTCAAATTACTGGTAAGAAAGCTATGGTTGGCAATAACGTTTCGCACTCGAAACGTCGCACGAAACGCCGTTTCAATGTTAACCTCTTTAGCAAGAAATTCTATTGGGTAGAACAAGGCTGCTGGATCAGCCTTAACATCTCTGCTGCCGGTCTTCGTCTCATCAACAAGATGGGTTTGGATGCTGCCATTAAGTATGCAGTCGAGAAAGGGTATTTAACCGAAATAAAAATGATGAACTAATATGGCAAAGAAAGCTAAAGGTAATAGAGTGCAAGTAATTCTCGAATGCACCGAGCACAAGGCAAGTGGTATGCCCGGCACTTCGCGTTATGTTACAACCAAAAACCGTAAAAATACCACAGAGCGTTTGGAGTTGAAGAAATACAACCCCATCCTCAGAAAAGTTACAATTCACAAAGAAATTAAATAATAAGGAGGTCTGACCCATGGCAAAGAAAACCGTTGCAACCTTGCAAAAAGGCGATAGCCGTGCTTATGCGAAAGTAATCAAAGTGGTGAAATCGCCCAAGACCGGTGCCTATATGTTCCAAGAGGAAATGATCCTCAAAGAGAACGTTGAAGCTGCTTTGAAAGCTTAATCTATAAATAGGTAGATTGTAATACAAGTTATAAAGACTCCCTTGCACAAAATTTTGTGCAAGGAAGTTTTTTTTTACCCTCTGTTTTTGTTACATTTGCATCATATTAGGCGTTGAGTGTCTATGAATGGATGAATACTAAAAGATATTGATATATGGCATGGTTTAATTTCTTCTCAAAAGAGAAAAAAGAGACGTTGGATAAGGGCCTTTCTAAAACCAAAGAAGGTGTCTTCTCAAAATTGGCACGTGCTGTTGCCGGCAAAGATCGTGTAGATGATGATGTGCTTGATAATCTTGAGGAGGTGCTTATTACCTCTGATGTGGGTGTAGATACTACACTGCGCATTATTCAACGTATTGAAGAGCGTGTAGCTCGTGACAAATATCTGGGTACTTCGGAGTTGAATCGTATTTTGAGAGAAGAAATAACAGCTCTACTTACCGAAACCGGTGAAGATGATGCCGAGGACTTTACTATTCCTGCCGAT
>JAFZDG010000102.1 GCA_017561285.1 Bacteroidaceae bacterium | reverse complement strand
ATTAACTTGTGTTGCGCCTATCAACATACCATTGGTGGTGTATGCCTCTACGCGAGCATCGTTGGCAGTGGTAACAATAATCTTGCCATCGGTAGTTGTTATTGTTGCGTTGGTGCTGTTGTTGATGTTGGTTACATTGCTAAATTTGTTGCTGAGTGCAGCATTGATATATGCGCCTGTGTTGGCATCGATAAGCATTACAACAACCTTGCAGTTGGCAAAGCTCTCTAATGTGGCGGGAACTTTGGTGCGAATCTCGGCTGTGTACTCTTTGCCGGCTTCAATCTCTTGGGGCAAGTAGCCACCTGTACCGTTGAATGTCATACCTTCGTATGAGCGGCATACATCGAGCAACTTGTAGTCCATAACGAGGCTTTGTCCGTAGATACCACCTTTACCCCATTCGCCAAGGCTTTCTAATGCGAGCGATGAGAAACCATTCTTCTGCATACTTGAAACGTAGTCTTCCATAACAACGGTGAAGAGGTTGAGGTTGCAGTTGTCATCGCTCAATGCGTACTTCACAGTGCAGGGGATAACGATTTCGTTGGTTTTGGGATCGACACTCATCTCGCCAATGTTGATGTCGGCCTCGGTGGGTGTCTCCAACTCTTCGGCAACGATGTCAAGCCACAACTTGTCGCTGGCAACAGGAAGTTGTGAGATGCTGAAGTAGTAGTCGTTGCCGTACGATACAGCGGGGAAGCTGATGCCCTTGCGGTTGATAACTCCCGAGGGAGCCGATGCAAGACCAAGGAAGTTGGTGTAGTCAGTAAGACCTGCGCCAAGGGGGTCTTGGAATGTGCGGATACAGATGGGAATGAACAAGTCGCCATACAAATCATGTATCTTCTCGATGCTGAGGAAGCCGAGAGGGCAGTTTTGGCAACCCATACCCGAAATCTCCTCGAGTACTACACGCTTAACGGGGTTGAAGGCGAGGTTGGTGATTTTGCCCTCTATGTCGTAATGGTTGTCGTTGCATACAACAGTGAGTGTAAACTTGTTGACAATACCAATCTCCAAGGGGAGCGCCTTGCTGAAGGCAAACTTGTAAACATCGCCTTTCTTGAGTGAAAGACCTTCTTCGCCGATAGTCTCAATCTCGTTGCCTTCGCTGTCGGTGAGTGTAAGGCTGATAGACTCATATACGTCTGTATCTGAGTCGATAGAGAGTACACCTTCGATGAGTATTTCGTTCGAGGCTACTACTGAAGTTTCGTTGGTGAAAGCTACGCGGAAGGGCTTGTTGTGCGATACCATTACATCGTCTACAAATACAGCACTTTGTGCTTCGTTGTCGTTGACAAATGCGATGTAGATGTTTTTACCCGCATAGTCGGCAAGGCTCAAGTAGTTCTCTTTCCAGTCGCCTGCAAGTATGTTGTCGTCGCTACCGGGCGATTGCAACTCATTATATACCAAGTCGGCTTCGGCAGCGAAGCGAGCTACCAACTCATCGCTGGGCATATTGATAACCTCTTCGTTGGCCCAGATATATACCTTCAAATAGTCTTGGTATCCTGTCAAGAAGCTTTGTGACAAGAATGTGAGTGCGCACTTCTCATCGGGGATGTAGAGTTGAGGCATAATGAGCCAGTCGTTACTCTTACCGGCAGGCTCGTACATAGAGTGTGACGAAGCTGCAATGTTGCTGTCGTTGTCGTCCCATACTATGGCCCAACCGTAGTCGTGACGGTCGAAACCGATAGCTTGAGCAGTGGCATTGGGTTTGAGGCGGTCGGCATCCCAGGGCATACAGTTGGCTACACCAACGGTGTTAAAGTTTTCGATAAGCAATGAGTTGTCATCGTACACAACCTCTCGCTCATAGCTACCATGATATTTGATAATAATTTTCTCATTGGCACCATTACCGGCAACATCAGTTACCGAGCCGGGCATTACCTCTATGCGGTAGTCGTTGTCTTTGAAGAGATATTGAGTTGTATTGGGATATACAGCTACGACATTGTTGTTGTAGGCCATAAGCATTGTTGCGATAGGCTCAACCTCTTTTTCGTTGTAGAGATATGCGATAGCTGAGTCGGGCAAGTAAACAGGTACATCGAATGTGAGTACAATGGGGTTGGTGCTGTTATCGATTTTGGCGATAGTGCTCTCTTCTGTGGGGTAGATGCTGGTGAGTTTCACAGGAGCGTTTTCGCGACCATTATAAGCAATGTTAATGGCCTTGTTGCTCATGTTCTTGT
>JAFZDG010000008.1 GCA_017561285.1 Bacteroidaceae bacterium | reverse complement strand
TATGACAGCCTGAGCAATGGCATTGAAAGATAACAATGCCAATATAATAGTTGTACATAGATAACGAAGTCTCATATTACAAATTATTTACTATTAGAAATGACTACACCTTTAATGCGCAAACGGCTCTTCTTTTTCTTTGCATTGGTCTTCACGACAATCTCTTTGGCAAACTCTCCGGGATTACCTTTGGGATCGAATGTTATAGTTATGACACCCTGCTTGCCGGGAGCAACAGGAGCCTGCGGAAAATCGGCAACCGTACAACCACAGTTGGTATTCACTTCCAGAACAACCAATGCAGCATCTCCCTCATTGGTAAAAACGAAATCATGCGCCACAGTACCCCCATCCTCAGGGACTGCCTCAAAATTGTGCATAGTATTGTCAAACTTTATCTTGGCACATTCGCCATAGGCCATAGCCGGAACAAGCATAACGACCGCACAAACAAGATGTAACAAAAACCGCTTCATATACATTATAGATTTATGCAAATTTACAATTTATTTTCTTATAACACGATACACAACATACGATATTTTATTATTGACGATGTTTAACGCTTTTATGACAAATGCATTGAAAAGAATTTTGATGCTTTATCACATACGATTGTTTATTTTATAGATAAGATTATTGCCTCAGTATAGTAATTATTCGCAGAAAAAATATATTTTTGCAGAGGTTTTCAAAATGACAATCTATATATATGAGTTCACAAGACATACATATAGTAGCAGATAGCAAGATTCCTTTCTTGCGAGGTTTGTTAGAACCCTATGCACAAGTAAGCTACTACGAACCCAACGAAATAACCAATTCGGTTGTACGCGATGCCGATATTTTACTTGTAAGCACCCGTACTCGAGTAGATAAACGTTTGCTCAACGGCTCTCGTTGCCGGTTCGTTGGCACAGCAACAATAGGATATGACCATATTGACACTCAATACTGTGACGAGAACGGCATTCGCTGGCAGAACGCACCCGGATGTAATGCCATATCGGTAGGTCAATACATATTGGCATCTATCCTTCTTTGGGCTCGCTCAAAGAATCGCAATATACCCGAGCTGACCATTGGCATTATAGGTGTGGGCCATGTAGGCTCTGTCGTAGAAAAATATTGCAGAGCAATGGGTATGAAAATATTGCTCAATGATCCTCCTCGAGCAGCAGTTGAGGGTGAGAAAAACTTTGTTTCGCTCGATGAGATTGCGGCAAAAGCCGACATCATAACATTTCACACACCACTCACTATGCAAGGCGAGTATGCTACATGCCACTTGGGATCGGCTGCATTTTTCGACTCTCTGCAACGCAGTCCGCTCATCATCAACTCGGCACGTGGTGCTGTTGTTGACAATTATGCCCTCCTGCGTGCATTGAATACAGAAAAAGTGTGTGATGCAGTAATGGATTGTTGGGAAGGAGAGCCTCGCCTCAACACAGCCTTGATGTTCGCATCGTTTATTGCAACCCCACACATAGCAGGCTACTCGTCCGATGGCAAAGCCAACGCCACACGTATGATAGTAGAGGCTGTAGCTAAGGAGTTGGGGGTTAGCATTGACACATCGGAGATTGTACCGCCAACACCCCCTGTAAGCACCCTGGCTTTGGCCCGCAACAGCGATCCCATTGCTACGGCTGTATTGTCGAGCTACAACCCGCTGTTTGAGTCTCGCAATCTCAAACGTCAACCTTACGACTTTGAGAAACTGCGCAACACATATGGCATTCGTAGAGAGTTTCCTGCCTATACTATTACCGGAGCCAAAGACAACAATGCAACCATACTGCGAGAACTTGGATTTAAACTTTGACATTTAACCCCATAAAAACAAGAACACGTGAAACTATTTGAACAGATATTCGGCATAAAAAAGTTACAACGAGAACCTAAAGCTGGCGATCTATTGGTTGTAGAGCCATTTCTCGATGAAGAGTACTTCGAACGTTCTGTTGTATTGATGCTCGAGCACAATACTCAAGACGGCTGTGTAGGATTGATACTCAATCACTGCAGCGATATCAAACTCAACCAACTCATACACAAGGAGAAATGCACAGCTCCAATACCTTTATATATGGGAGGACCCATTGGTCACAATCAACTACTGTTCATTCACACATTGGGTGACCGATTCAAAAATTCGTTACCTATTGGCAACAGCGGTCTATATCTGGGTGGTGATACAGATGAAGTTATAAAGTATATAAACAGTAGTGATTATGATGAGCGATGCATCAAGTTCTTCTCGGGCTATTGCGCTTGGACTGCCGAACAACTAAGAAACGAAATTAACGAAAAAACCTGGGTTGTAACAAGTCCAACAGACATCATGGGTATGTTATCGGCTCGAGATAAATCCTATTGGAATGAAATTGTAGAGACACTTGGCGAGGATTATCGAGTATGGAGTTTGTGTCCTCCTGAGGCTTCTTTCAACTGATTTTAAACAACCATATGGCCGATAATTTCTTAGAAAAACAGTATGCCGATTACCAAGCCCGCAAAGCAGCTCAGGAACAAGCTAAGCGTAAGGCCTGGCAAAAGAAGATGAAAGAGTACAAAGCTCGAATAGCTAACCAAAAGGCCGAAAAAGAATAATATACATACTTATATTGATAGTAACTACCACGAAAAGAGACCGGTGCGCCAAAGTCTACCTTCGCGCACCGGTCTTTTTATATTCTATTGTCTATTCGTTCGGAATGAGATTATTTCAACTTCAATACTTGTCCGGGACGGAGTATTGAGGTCTTTTTGATACCATTGAGCCTACATATGGTATTGACGGTTGTTCCGTTACGCTGTGCTATGCGCGATAGCGTATCGCCCTTGCGCACACGATAAGTGGCCGCACCACTTCCGCCCGATGCACTTTTACCACCATAGCGACCATACTTGGTACCATCTACGTGAATGGCCGATGGGCCATTAGATGCCAGCAACTTGGGGCTGAATACCAATTCGTTCTTACGGATGGTTTTGTTATGGAAATCAAAGATAGCATTGGGGTTGATATCCATACCCAAATAACGTGTTTCGAAGTGAAGGTGCGAACCGGTAGATCGACCGGTATTGCCACCTAAGGCAATAGGCTCGCCGGCTTTTACCTCTTGGTCGGGCTTTACTAGAAATTTTGACAAGTGACCATAAATGGTTTCCAATCCGTTGTTGTGACGTATGATTACATAGTATCCATAACCACGACGCTCATATTTGGTGAGACGAATTTTGCCATCGAATGCAGCTCGAATAGTATCGCCGGTGAGTACTTTGAGGTCAATACCTTTGTGCATACGACGACGACGCCATCCGTAGTTCGATGTAATATAACCATTATGAGGTACGCAGTAATTCGATAAATCTATAACCATAGAATCGGGCAACTCCATTTTCTTGGCATCGTAGGGATTAACACGATCACTGCTCCAATTCTCGCCATAGAGCAATGCTGCCTCACTTATCCAAGGCTCGGCTATGAGCAATTCCTTCATTGCCACTGTATCGAGAAGATTTATCTCTTCATATACAGCAGGCTGCCCTTGGAGGAGTTCTTGATGGTGTTGTGTGTGTATGTCGGCCAAATCTTGTGCGTGGGCTACCACACACATCATCATACCAACAGTTATTGATACAAATATGTTCTTTAATACATTCATAAGTGCTTAACGGGTTCTCAAGGCTTTTCTTTAGGGTAGAATTGTACTTCTATCGCATTCAACATTGCTCTACGCAATATTTCTCCAAGTGCAAAGATATACATTTTATTGAAAATCGAAATACGAGATAATGATAATTTTGTACTAAATGGGCTGAAAATGTGGTTTTTACAATTAATTAACAATCTTACGCCTATTACACACACAACGTTTTATTGCTCTATTTATATTTTCTGCAACAAATTCTTTATAACCCTATTAGGCTTGTCATCAACTTATCTGGCCCCAATTGACCTTCTTTGCATAGCAACGCTGTAACTCTTTGCGTAACGTATAGTTATGAGGCAGCTCCAATAATTCGTCTTTTTCGAGTACTTCCATCGCAATGTCACGCGCCAACTGCAATATTTGTCCATCTTGCGCAAGATTGGCTATATGCAACTCAAAGGCTATACCGCTTTGTTGTGTTCCCTCCATATCGCCCGGACCGCGCAATCGCATATCGGCCTCAGCTATTACAAATCCATCGTTGGTTTCGGCCATGATTTCCAATCGCTTGCGGGTATCTTGTGCCAAGTCGTAGCGCGACATCAATATACAATAAGATTGTTCGCCGCCTCGACCTACCCGCCCCCTCAACTGGTGCAACTGTGCCAAGCCAAATCGCTCGGCATTTTCAATAACCATTACAGTGGCATTGGGTACGTTTACACCTACTTCTATAACCGTTGTAGCCACCATAATTTGCGCTTCGTTGTGTACAAAGCGCTGCATCTGCGCCTCTTTTTCGGCCGGCTTCATCTTTCCATGTACCATACAAACCGTATATTCGGGAAAGGTCTGTTTGACGGTTTCAAAACCCTCCAACAAACTCTTCATATCGCTCTTTTCGCTCTCTTCGATAAGGGGATATACGATATATACTTGTCGCCCCAGCTGCAACTGACGGCGCAATGAGGCATTGAGTTGTGCTCGCTTATTGTCATACTGCAAAAGCGTCTGGATAGGTTTGCGCCCGGGAGGCAACTGCTTGATAACCGATACATCGAGATCGCCATATACCGTCATAGCCAGCGTGCGAGGTATGGGCGTAGCGGTCATAACCAACACATGGGGCGGAATCGTATTTTTACCCCAGAGTTTGGCTCGCTGCGCCACACCAAAACGGTGCTGCTCGTCGATAACAACCATACCTAAATTATTGAATACCACGCCCTCTTCGAGTAGAGCATGCGTACCTATCAGGATGCGCACATCGCCCGATGCCAAGCCTGCCAGAATGGGTTCACGCTCACGCTTGCGGCGAGAACCGGTGAGCAGTTCTACTCGTAAACCCAAAGGCATCAACATTGAAGAAATAGACTCGTAATGCTGAGCCGCCAAAATCTCAGTAGGAGCCATAATGCAAGCCTGATAGCCATTGTCAATAGCCATCAGAGCCGTCATAAGAGCAACGATGGTCTTTCCACTACCCACATCGCCTTGCAGCAAACGATTCATCTGCCTGCCACTACCTACATCGGCGCGAATATCGCGTAAAACCTGTTTTTGGTCATCGGTGAGCGCAAATGGCAATATCTCGTTATAAAAACGATTGAAATAGTCGCCAATACGGGCAAATCGCAAACCACCAATATTGCGAGTGCGCAGGCGGGCATAACGCAAAATGTGTAATTGCAGATAGAACAACTCTTCAAACTTCAAGCGAAACTGCGCACGCCACATATCCTCGACAGTGCGAGGAAAGTGTATGTAACACAATGCATCGTTGAGTCCTATGACACGAGCACGCTCAATTACTTCTCGCGAGAGTGTCTCTTCAAGCGGGCCATGTATCGAATTCCACAACGAGTATATCATCTTGTGCAATGTCTTTGAGTTGACAAAAGCACTCTTCATACGCTCGGTTGTAGTATAATAACCTTGTAATCCTATATTTTTGTCTATAATCTCATCTACAAGGTCTATCTCGGGATGGGCTATATTGTAACGACCGTTAAATAGCGTTGGCTTGCCAAAGAGTGTATAATCTACACCTGTTTTGTACCGTTCGGTAACGTATCTAATGCCTTTGAACCACACCAGCTCTATCGTACCTGTACCATCGCTAAAGGTTGCTATGAGTCGGCGACGTGCTCCTTCGCCTTGCGTAGTATATGATATAATGCGCCCACGCAATTGTATATAGGGCATCGAACCCGTTATCTCACTTATACGATAGGTCTTGCTGCGATCGATGTATTTATATGGGAAATAATACAACAAGTCGCGATAGGAGCGAATACCCAATTCGCGAGCCAATAATTCGGCTCGCTTAGGCCCTACTCCGGGCAAATACTTTATGTCGAGATCGCTCAACTCGGGCATATCTACTGTTGCGATAAAATGATTTCGGCAAGTGCTATATCCTGCGGAATGGTTATTTTTATATTCTCCCTGTTACCATCTATAAGTGTAACACTATAGCCGTAGGCCTCATATACCGAAGCATCATCGGTAAACTCGGGGCTATAGGGCTTTGAATAAGCTGCTTTGAGTTGCGTTGCGTCAAACACTTGCGGTGTTTGTACAGCTCGGTAAGCACTGCGGTCTACAGCACGTGAATGCTCGCCTTCGATACATCGCAGACTCTCCACCACAGGCATCACCGGAATAGCAGCGCCACATCGCTCGGCAACGGCAAAGGCTTCGCGCACAACATCTACCGACACAAGAGGCCTTACACCATCGTGTATGGCTACCAATGCGCCTTCGGGAACAAGAGCCAAAGCGTTGGTAACGGTATGGAAGCGTGTTTCGCC
>JAFZDG010000101.1 GCA_017561285.1 Bacteroidaceae bacterium | reverse complement strand
GGAACGGGTGGCTTTGCCGGCGGATACAACAACGGTCAAGGTGCTATCTTTGGTATTCAGCCCAATAAGGGTAATAAACATACGATAGAGATAACTGCTCAACGCTTTTCTATAGGTGATGACAATTGCCCTATTACCTCTCCCCTATCAACCGTAGTGACAGGCCTTGCCAATGCCTCATGGACTACTGCATCGTTCGGTATCGGATATATGATTTACGATAGTTGTTTCCATCATATTGCAACCGTACATAGTACCAATATGACCATAAACGGAAGTAGTTCGGTAGGCGCTCGTAATATTATGCTCACCATGCCCGATACCCTATCCAATGGTATATACAATGTATATTTGGCTCATACCGATGCCTATGGTCAGTGGAAGCATGTAGCTCTGAGTATGAATGAACAGCCCTATCAAACATTGCGCGTGAATAATGGAAGGGTTTATGTTTCTACTACCGAGTCCGGACGTTTATGGGCCGTAGATGTGGAGTGTAGCGATGGTATTATATACTCCAATCGCTTCACCTCCTTCGATGTCACTATGCACAATCAATCGCTATGTGAGTATCAAGGCCCTATACATGTTTCGATATATGAGAAAAGTGGCCGGTTTGAACAGCGAAAAAGTGAGCCTATTGCCGTTTCAATTCCTGTGGGCAAAGAAGTAAACATAAATATACCTATAAGAATAGAGGTAAATAAAGGAACCTATTGCCTATACATAACAGGCAATAATAAAGAGAAATTGAGCGATGCTTATCTTATAGATGTGTATGATGAGCCGGAAATTTATGACTTAGAGTTGAGTGACTTCAAGCTTGTCTCTACAGCTCAAGATCAGTTGGAAATAGAATACACCGTAGCGAATAGGGGTGGTGATTATACCGGACGACTGCGTTCGTGGATTTTATTCGGTAATCTGCAAGCTACTTCGTCTTACAGCGACTCGGAGACTATAACACTCCAAGCGGGTGAGTCGAAAACGATGCACCACCGATGGACATTTGAGGATGGTGTTGTTGGCGAAGAGTATGTGTGCTCTGTTTGGTATCAAGATTTGCGCCGAGGCGGAATGCAGCAGTTTGGTAGCGAAAATATATATTTCACACTCTCCAATCCTACCGATGTACAAGATGTTGTAATGCCTGTAGTGCAAATATATCCCAATCCGACTTCTCAATATGTTACAGTTGTGACATCGGACAGTGTATCGCATATTGAGATATATGATGCCCGAGGAACTGTTGTTATGCGCACAACTCATACTTTGATAGATGTGAGCAACTTGCCGAGTGGAGTCTATTATGTAATGGCGCATACCAACCAACAATGTGTAGTGAATAAATTATTAATCAAATAAAATAATACAACAATGAAAAAGACAATGACAATTATCGCTGTAGCTACAATCGCTGCAATGACTGCTTGCCAATCGAGCAAAGAGGCAAACAAAGCCGAAGCAACTGAAACAGAAGTAATAGAAACAGTTGAAACTAAACAAATTCCTCCTATCGCGATGGCAATGCCCCGTATAGTTCTCTACAAAACAACTGCCGACTTTAGCAACAATGTACCTGTTGCTATGGACGATAGCAAAACACAAATTGTAAGTTTCCCCGATCCTATCGATGTAAAAGAGAACAAACGCCCTACCCTTCTTGACAATGGTTATATGCTCGACAATTTTGGTATTGGCAAGAATGTTGTTTATACCGACTATACTTTTGAGCAATATGCAGCATTGGAGGCTGTGCCCGATATGGAGACTCTATTGCAACACATTGTAGAGAAAAATCCGCTTGTTGAGTATTATGTTAGTGGAGCCGAATATCCCCGCACAGGCGAAGCCCGCACTATCGAAGGCCTCAATAATGTTATAGCCAACGGTATGAATGGTTTTGATAAGATTGAACTTTAAATATAAAGAATTATGAAGAGGGTACTTTTTTCACTTGCGATTCTCTCTACACTTTTAGTGTCGTGCGATCTTACGAAAGATTTTAAAGACATTGACAGGAATAATCTCAACTATACTGTATATGCCGATGAAACTGAAATCGAGGGTGGTTTTAAGTTTACCGCTAATACCAACTGGCGCACACTTATCAACTATAATAACGAAGATGAGGGTTGGTTGACAATTGATCCTGCCAGTGGCGGTGCCGGTAAAATAGTAATGAATATTACTCTTGAGAAAAACCTAACCGGCGAATCTCGTTCTGCCCAGATCTTTATCACAAGTGGCAAAGATCATTTCAATATCGATGTCACTCAAAGGGCATCGAAAAATCCCGATAATACCGGTGATGATCCTGCGCAGAAAGAGGCTCAATATGGCATTAGTAAGATTATTCAAACCATAGATGATAGTGGTATGACGGTTGTCTATACCTACACTTTCGAGCGTCAAAACAAACACGTTATGTCGCCTATTACCAAGGTGCGCATTGATGGATTGCCTCGCGAAGATGGTGCAGCAACAGTGTATGACGGTAGCATAGAGTATCAGCTTACATATGGCAATTCTGATATCAACATAGATCTTTATGCCAACAAATATCTCTATCAGACTACCCATGTTAAAACAAAAGGAAGATACATCGAGCAGCTGAGCTATACTGAGACGATAGAGATGATGCCTTCTATGGGTAGTGAGAAAGATGTGATAGAAGGTATTGAAACGCATACTTATTACTTCAATCGTCACGAACACAACGATCAGCTCTACCGCACCGACTATGTGTGTCAAACAACATTTGATGGACATGAAGAGTATAACCAACGAGAGGAAGTTGCTTACAACTTTGAGTGGGAACGAGTAGATGAAAGTAACTATATGGGTGGCATTGACTATTTTAATCATGCCTTCAACAATACTCAACTCTCATGGAGTCACGAGGGACGTGGCGAAAACATTGAATACATGAGTTACTACCCCAACCTCAATATAAGTAACATATACAGCAAATCAAATCCTATCGAAGACAGAGGCTGTTATATTGATATCAATTACCTTATCACAACATTCTGGTTGGAGGGTGCATATAAGGCCAATGGCGAAAATATATTATACGGATTGTTAGGACTTGTGACTCCTCCCAGCTTTAACTTAATAAGCGATATATCATATAAATATGAGGAGTGGCAAGGTGGCACTTCGCACATAGAGTATACACTCAACGATAACGGTCTTGTCCAATCGTTTACAATGGGTAATGATAACTCTTCGGCTCACGTTCAAATAGAATATCAAGAATATTAAGAACAAGACAACATCAAAATGCTGAATAAGTAGCATTTATGATGGGCATTGTGGGATATACACAATGCAATGTATAGC
>JAFZDG010000100.1 GCA_017561285.1 Bacteroidaceae bacterium | reverse complement strand
CTGTACAGGGTGTCGGAGTGAAATTCAATTGCAACATACCCAACAAGGTCTGTCGTGATGCGGCATTACCATACAGTATAGGTGTTGTGAATGGTAGTGGCGTGGTGCAACAATTGCCCTATAGCCTTTCGTTATATGGCACTGTGTGTGATGAAGTTGGAGGCGAATGCTATGTGCGCAGTCGTGATGCTATCTGGCAGAGTGATGGTGTAGGAAGTAATGATAGGCTTATGTTGCCTTATAAATCGATGGCTTCGGGTACGTATAGGTTATTTATGTCCACTCGTACAACCGGTGGCGAACTTATTACCGATAGTGTCGATTTTGTATGTTATTCGCATTCCGATGTGCGACCTCCCGTAGCTACAGAGTTGTGGTTACCGATAGACCGATATGAAGCGGAAGATGGCGATACCGTTTGTATTGCTGTGGGTTCGGCGCTTCAGAACGCTTCGCTCTACTATTTCATATCGGATGGAGAGAGACGCATAGAATATGACTGCTTGCACCTTGACAATAGTATGACAACAATCAGACTTCCATACAATGCTGCGTGTGACGATGTGGTACAGGTGATGTTTGTGCTTGTTCATAATAAGAGTGTACATCGCAAGATGGTTACGGTGCATCGCAAGCAGCCCGATAAACACTTGACAATCACTCCTGCGACATTCCGCGATAAGACACGTCCCGGCAGCCGAGAGACTTGGCAATTTACGGTACGCAATGCCGATGGAAAACCGGTTGATGCCCTGTTTATGGCCGAGATGTACGATGCTTCGCTCGATGCCTTGACTACTCATTCTTGGTTTTTCAATCCTCGCTATACACCCTATGCCCGATATACTCTATGGATAGATTATTTGTGGTATCTGACAAGTACCAATCGTGCTTATGTAAACTATCGAAATGAGTTTATAAATGCTCAATATATAAACAGTGTATCGCCATTGCTTAAGAGTTATCTTATGCTATCGTATGGTGTTGGAGGTGGTGTGATAATGCAACGTATGATGACGCAAAGCGCCTCTAATAGGACTATGAGCAAGGGATCAATGACTGCCGACATGATGATTGATACGGAGGTTGAGGAGTCTGTAGCCGATTATGCCGAATCGGATGGCGCATTGGAGGAGGTTGCACATATCCCTGACACACCTTTGTCGAAAATAGAGTATCGCGATAATATGGAGGAAACAGCATTCTTCTATCCGCATTTGGTTGCCAATGACGAAGGTAATGTGGTGGTGGAATTTACTGTTCCTGAGTCTAACACAACGTGGAATTTCCTCTCTATGGCTGTTACTCCACAGTTATATAATGGTATGTACACAGCATCGGTAGTGTCATCCAAACCGTTGATGATACAGCCCAATATGCCTCGCTTTGTGCGTCAAGGCGACAAGACAACATTATCGGCTGCAATATATAATACCACCGATGAGGTGTTGCGAGGAGAGGCGCAATTGACACTCTATCATCCCGATCATGAGCAGGTAATATTCTCTTCGATAGTACCCTTTACTACCGATGCCGGAGCATCTGCAACGGTGCAATTCTCTGTTTCCATTCCCGATACGCTATCGCTGGTGGGGGTACGTATAGGAGCTTCTACGGCTATATATAGCGATGGAGAGCAACATTTGTTGGCTGTATTGCCCTCACAAGAACTGGTGACAGAAGCCAAGCCATTTTATGTAGCACCATCGGTCGGTGACACAACTATAACATTCGATTCGATGCGTGAAAAAATAAAGCAAAATGAGGTGCGAAATGTACGTGTTACGCTCGAATATTGCGACAATCCGGTATGGTATGCTGTTACAGCTTTACCGGCGTTGGCTCAACCAATCGACAGGAGTGCTGTTTCGCTTATGGCATCGCTCTATGCCAATGTAGTTGCTACCGGCATTGTTTCGCAAAATGATACTATAGCTCGTGTTATAGCCGAGTGGAACCGACAGACTGATGGTATGGCGCTTGTGTCACAATTGGCTCAAAACGAAGAGCTGAAGCAACTTTTGCTATCGGAAACACCCTGGTTGTTGGAGGCCGATAATGCCACCGAACAATTACAACAAATAGCCGGTTTGCTCGACAAGGAACGTGCCAATAAACTAGCGCAAGAGGCGGTCGATTTGTTGCGAACATGGCAAGATAGCAATGGCGGATGGGCCTGGTTTAACGGAATGCAACCATCGTTTGCAGTGACACTAAACATCACTGCAGGCTTATCAAGACTTGCCCGATGGGGTGGTGTAGGAAGTTGCGAAACAGTTGCCGCTATGCAAATGGATGCTCTGCGCTATCTCGATGCCGAGTATGTATGTCGTAACAAACAACAAGCCGCAGTTATCGATTATAACGACTTGTGTTATCTCTATGTGCGTAGTGCTTTTCGAGATGTGCCGATGAGTGCCGAAGTGCTTGACATACATCGCCAACAACTCGATACAATAGCGGCACAGTGGTACAAATTGGATGAGATTGAAAAAGCCTATGCAGCTGTCGCATTGTACCGATATGGGTATGTAGCTATTGCCAATGATGTAGTAAATTCGCTGCGAGAATATGCGGTCAATATGCCCTCTCAAGGTATGTTCTGGCCCAATAATCGCAGTACTGCATTCTATCGCAATAGTGCTATTCAAATTCATTGTGCCATATATGAGGCATTTGAGTTGGTCTCTCCCCGTATAGCCGAGTTGGATGCGATGCGACAATGGTTACTCTTGCAGAAACAGACACAAATGTGGGGCAATGTACCTTCAACACTCGATGCCGTCAATATCCTTCTCCTGTCGGGAAGCCAATGGATGTCTGTAGAGAATCGTACACAAATAGAGTGGGGCAGCTCGCCTATGCCTGCTGCAACGCAAGCGGAGGAGATTATGGGTTATGCCAAGTATGTGCGAACAGATAGTGAAATAGTGCCTGCCGATGCTACTGTGAAAATAGAAAATCATTATGAAAAGCCCTCTTGGGGTGCCATATATTGGCAATATTATGATAGTATTGCCGATGTAGAGGCATATCGTACCGAGGAGATTGCGATAGAGCGTCGTTACTATGTAGAGCGCAATGGAGAGTTGGTTGCTGTAGAAAAGACAACGCTTGGTGTAGGTGATGAGGTGGTTGTGCAACTCACTCTTCGCACGCAGCGCGATATGCAATTTATGACGCTTGTCGATTCGCGTCCGGCTTGTTTCGAGCCGCAAGAGCAATTGCCTCAATACCGCTATTCGCAAGGCCTGTGGCACTATACAGTTCCCGGTGATGCAGCTACCACACTGTATTTCGATTATTTACCCCGAGGTGTATATGTAGTGGAATACAAAGTGTATGTAGATCGTGTGGGTGAATATCAAGCCGGAGTGGCTACGTTACAAGGTTACTATGCACCACAACAGGTAGCTCATACGCAGGGCGCTTGGATACAAGTTTCATTGCCGTAACTTATAGTTCTTATTGTAATCAATCATATTCCTTGCCGAAGAAAAATGACGGAGGCAAGGAATATTTTTTATGGCTCAAAAAGCACAATTGTATATCAAAGTGATGTGTTTTTTGTACGAAACATATCTTGTGTAATGAGGTGTAAGGAAATATGTTTATTTATGTCTAAAATATGTATATAGGGGTAGGGTTTGCCAAGAAGTTAAATTATAGATTTTTTTTGAATTATTAAAAACAAATCACTACATTTGTCATTATAAGTGGCTATATAAATAATGTATATTTCTATCTATTGTGGTAATTTGTCAATGTGTATAGCTATATTGTAGGAATTTGTTTTGTATAAATTTAATATTTTGCACATTATGTTTAATAAGAAAGGAATTGCAGGAAAAGTAGGATTTGGCGTTTTGGCTTTTGCTGCAACTGTGATGATGAATGGATGTGATGACTCCTACGACTTGAATAAGTTGGGTGGAGATGTTACTCTGTTTGAAAATGGAGTGTCGGCACCTGTAGGTGATACCGATAAATTCTATCTTAAAGACTTTATAGAAGAGAATGAGTTTCTCAAAGTAGATGATCAAGGTAGATATATGATTGAGTATAGTGGCCAAGAGTCAACATCGTTGAGCTTTCCTGCCATCGATGTACCTGCTATAGCTCCTGCTTTCACATCTACACATCTCGATTTTTTTGAGTCGGTGCGTAGCAATCCCGAGTTGGAATCTCTTATATCGATTATTGAGACTGCTTTGGGTGGCGAATTTGATCATTATTCGGCCATTCCTGAGGTGAAGAATCCGCTCACCGGCGAAAATATACCATTGGTTGTACCCGGTGTTCATGCTCAAATAGAACGCAGTGTCGAGCGATTTGAGATAGATATTTATGACATTCCCGAGGAGTTGATAAGTGTATCTTCGATAGGACTTGGCGAGGGTGCGGAGGTTGAGTTTTCGCTGCATGCCGAAGGTTTCCCAAAAACCATTGATGAAATTACGCTCGATTTCTATATTCACCCTCCTGTACAGTTGCACATTACACCGGTCGATGAGTCTATAGAGGTAGTGCGTCAAGACTACTTCCATGTGAAACATACTTTACCTTGTATCGATGGTAATTTGGACGATAAAGTACTCTTTCGTTTAGAAGAAATTGTCTTTTCGGAGCCTATGGAGCGCGATGCCGATGGTAAACTGGCCATCTTTGCCGAGATGGATTATGAAGGCCGCATAGACATTGATAGCGAGTTTGACCTGGCCGGTTGGACTCCTGTATTGGACTTGAATGTTCAATTTGCAATATCCGACTTTACGGTAGATGCGGTAGATGCGCGCGTGCAAGCCGCAATAGATCCTATCTCTTTCTCGCAAGAGATTTCCGGTTTGCCCGAGATTCTCACACAATCGGGCAATTGCTTGGATTTGGAATATCTTACCTTTGCCTTGAATATCAATAATAGCACTCCCGCTACGCTCGAGGCCGATTTTATGTTGCAATCGACTTTCCACGATGAGACAACAAGTGGCGAAATTGGTACAGAGAAACCATTGGTTGTAGAGGCAAATAAATTGCAACACATTGTAATATCGAATGACGAGCAGTATGCCGGTCAGCCCGGTTATATACCTCGCTTGAATGAGGTAATGTATAAGATACCCCGATTGTTGGCATTGAAAGCCAGTCCGCGTATTCCGGCTACCGACATCAAGCTCAATCTGAACAATGAGTTTAATGTGGCTATAGATTACTCTCTTGCCGTACCTATTGTCTTTGGTGGCGATTTTCAACTTTCGCTCAGTGGCGATTTTGGCGATTTGGGTGCCGATATAGCTGCTCTTTCTGAAAATGCTGTAGAAGTAGAGCTTGCTGCCAATATCGTAAGTACACTGCCTATAGATGTAGAACTCAATGTTAAGCCTGTAGATGCCAACGGAAATGTGCTCAAAGGTATTACACTTACAGGAGTTCCCTTGACTGTGAAAGGTAACGAAACAACTCCTCTCGATATAATCGTATCGGCTACTGCCAACAACGAGTTGGATAAGTTATATACATTGCAATATGAGCTTGCAGGTCGTGCTGCCGGTGACAGCAATGAGTTGCGTCCCGACCAATATTTGCAATTTACCGATATTACGCTCTCTTTGCCTCAAGGTATTTCAGTAATGTTAAAATAATAGCTACACAAGATGAAAACATCATATATAAAATCGATTGTTGCGGCAGCAATGGTATTCTGCTGCACTATGGGCGTTTCGGCACAAGCTTTGCATTCGAGTTATTTCTTGGATGGTATGGTGCAACGCCATGAGTTGAATGCCGCCTTTGGTGGCGAAGCCAATTTTATTGCATTGCCCGGTTTGTCGGGTTTCAATTTGGGCGTGTCAACCAACTTTGGTTTGAGCAATTATGTATTCAAAAGAGGCGACCAATTGGTATTGGGTTTGTCGAAACAAGTATCGGCTGCCGAATTTTTGGGCGGCCTGCCTGCCAATAATCAGTTGGATTTTCAGTTAGATATACCTATTCTTTCGGTTGGTTTCAGAGGTATGGGTGGATTTAACACCATTACGCTCAAAGACCGCACTTTTATTGGTGCCAATATACCCTCTTCGTTGTTTGCCTTCCTCAAACAAGGTGCCGACCCTGCTACCGGTGTGGCTCGATATGATATTGATAATCTTACTTTGCAAGCCAATAACTATATGGAGTTTGCGTTGGGACACTCTCGTAAGTTGGAAGCTCTCGAAGGCTTCAGCTATGGTGTGAAACTCAAATTCTTGGTGGGAGTTGCCGATGCTATGGCCTCGGTTGAACACATCGGTATAGAGATGTCGAACAATCGTTGGATGGTAGAAACACGTGGCGTAGGCTCGGTGTCGAGTGGTGTTGACTTCGTTTATGATGAGGAGGGTAATCTCAGCAATGTTAGTGCCAATAATCTGCACATAGGCGGATATGGTTTTGGTGCCGACCTGGGTGTTGCATATACCCCCGCAGCATTACCCGGGCTTACAGTGTCGGCTGCGGTTAACGACTTGGGTTTCATCTCGTGGCAAGGTGTGAATACCACTCAGGCAGAAGGTCAATTTGAATATACCGGTTTTGAGACTATTACCACCGATGAGGCTACCTTGAACGAGCAGCTCAATGCTGTGCTCGATGATGTTGTAGAGTTGGCTCATTTTACTCCCGGCGAAACAACTACCATCTCTAAGCAGTTGCAAACAACACTCAATGTGGGTGTTGAATATGCCATACTCAACCGCAAAATTTCGTTCGGTATCTTGTCATCTACTCGTTTTGGTGCGCCTTATACCTATGCCGAGGGAATGGCTGTAGTCAATTTCCGTCCGGCATCGTGGTTCCAAGCTGCTATTAACGGTTCGGTATCTACACAGGGTGCTGCCGTTGGTGCATTGCTTACCTTCTGTCCCAATGGAGCCAACATCTTCTTTGGTTGCGACTATGTATCGCCCAATATGAAGTTCTCGCCCCAAGCCATACCCTTGTACGGTACAAGAGCCAATCTCCGCACAGGTATTATCATTACATTTGGCAAGAAAAAATAAATAGCTTATTATAAGTTTTCTGAGTACAATGGGCTGTGTCGAAATAGATAATATTTGGGCACAGCCCGTTTCCTCTGCAATGAGGCGATAAATGCACTTGTTGCTTATTACGAAGAAAAAGCGTAATTTTGCTGCCATATATACCAGTTCACATTGTACGATGAATAGCCAACTGCTACGCGAGCAAGTCATCCCGTTGCTGCGCAATGAGAATAATCTCGATATTGTGCGGTACTATCTTTCGTTTGCGATTGTTTTTGTACACTTTGCCGAGCTTACAGGAACTGCAAACTATTTTCCTACGTCGAACTCGGCAGTGGGTGGCTTCTTTATGCTCAGCGGTTTTCTGGTCTTTTATAGTTATTTGCGCAGCAAGTCGCTTGCACAATATTTCCGTCGCCGGGCACAACGCATATTGCCTCCATATGTGACTATTGTGCTCTTGTGTGCCTTGTGTGGTGTTTTTGTGACGCAACTATCGGCGAGTGAGTATTTTACCTCTTCGCAATTTTGGCAATATTTGGCAGCCAATCTTACATTTGCCAACTTCCTGCAACCCTCACTACCCGGAGTCTTTCAAGGACACACTTATGAAGCCGTAAACGGCTCGTTGTGGACGATAAAGGTAGAGGTGCTGTTATATCTCTCCGTCCCCCTTGCTGCATGGCTTATGAAGCGATGGAACAGGATGTATGCTTTGATTTTTATATACCTCTTGTCCTATATATATAAGGTGTGGATGGGCCATATGTATGTCGAGACGGGCAATATTGTCTATCATATCATGCAACGACAAGTGGGAGGACAATTCCTATTCTTCTATTCGGGTGTTGCAGTGTTGTTATACTTCGACTATTTTCAGCAACATGTACGTTGGCTTTTCCCCATAGCCTCGGTTGTGTGTATTGCATCGAAATTTGTAGCTTGGTTTGATGCCATAGAGCCTCTTTGTATGGCTATCGTTATCATAGGCTTTGCCTATAATTGTCGATGGTTTGTGTGGATGCGCAAGTATGACAACATCTCCTATGGTATCTATCTGTTTCATTACCCGGTTATACAGCTGGTTGTATATTGGGGCTTGCCACAGAGGAGTCACCTCATGGCATTGGTGGTTGTGTTAGCGATGACTGTGTCATTGTCGCTGTTGTCATGGTATTTTATAGAGCGACCTGTGATGCGACTCAAGTTGTAGCGACACTTGTGCTGTGAATTATAGGCCTGTTTTTCTCTTGACAAAATCTACTATAATCTCGGCCGTAGCCTGCGAACCTATAGCCGATGAGTTGATGCAAAGATCGTAGGTAGCACCATCGCCCCACGTCTTGTCGGTATAGAAGTTGTAATATGCAGCACGTATCTTATTGCGCTTTTGAGCCATATCGCGCGCCTCGCTCTCACTCACACCACTGTTGCGAGCTATGATGCGGCGCACGCAATCCTCCTCGCTGGCGTGTATAAATACACTCACACAGCTCGGATAGTCGCGCAAAATATAATCGGCACAGCGACCTACAATCACAGCCGAATGCTTGTTGGCAATGTCGCGAATAACGTCCGACTGCACCTTGAAGATCATCTCATCCGACCATCCGCCACTCGGCATACCGCTGGCACCGCTCATCCAACCCATCGACAGCGCATTGAGAAAACGATTGGGAGCCTTCTCGTCCACACGCTCAAAGCACTCGGCACAGAGTCCGCTCGCCTTCGAAGCCTCCAATATCAACTCCTTGTCGTAATAATTGATGCCAAGCAACTCGGCAACAATGCGACCTACCTCGCGACCACCGCTACCAAACTGGCGACCAATGGTAATGATGAGATTGTTGTTCATACCCTTCTATATTAGTTTACCGCAAAGATACGAACAAACAAGCGAGAAATATGAAGTTTACTTCGATATTTTTCACAGCAAGTGCAGAAAATCTTCGAGGTTTACCGCAAAGATAGTGCTTTTGTAAGAGATAGTAATAATACTGATAGAAAATTATTATAATTGTTGTTAGTATATTCTAAACGTCTTGGATTTGATACAAACATCATTATACCATACTTCAATTCTATATGTTCCACTGCTCCAGTGACCTTTGTTTGCGCTGCCCCATCCCGACAATGTTTTTGTATTTGAACCACTGTAAACATACAAAGACGCTTCTTGAGAAAATCCTGATGGCGATTTTTCTCCAGTGCTCAAAGTGCCATTAGGAGTGTACCATTTTATTTTCAATTTAATGGAACTACCTGTATTTATGCCCGTATATGTAATTCTTGGCTTTAAAAACATTGTGTTGCTACTATAGAGTGTACTCCCATATTTTGTTTCAATAGTACCATCTTGATAAGCATTTCCTATCTCAATATTTGTAATGTTGATGGGAAATGTATTCTTAATCGAATAGAATTTAGACTCATGTTCAGATAACTTATCTGTTAATTCATCATTGCGTTCTAAACTTAGTCTTAGTGAG
>JAFZDG010000099.1 GCA_017561285.1 Bacteroidaceae bacterium | reverse complement strand
TCGGTAATTGCTTATATTATCCTCCCCAGCCTTGTGGCTATGATTCTTCCTTTACTTCTCGTTTCGGGCAAGCTCAAAGGTCAATTGGACAAGGTTGAAACCAAAACCAACGCACAAGAAAACCACGTTACCAAGAAAGAGCGCAATATGTTGTTCTATTTGGGTGTAGGTGGCCTTATCTTCGTTCCCATCTTCAAGACTATCACCCACTTGCCTCCCTTCATCGGTATGTTGTTCTCATTGAGTATCTTGTGGATTGTTACCGAGTTGATGTACAACAAGAAAGCTTTGGATCCCCAACGTCAACATCGTTTGCCCCGCATCTTGCAACGTATCGATACCCCCACCATCCTCTTCTTCTTGGGTATCCTTATGGCTGTTGCCGTATTGCAATCGACCGGTATTCTGGGCGATATGGCCAACTTGTTGGCCGAGAAGGTAGGAAATGTGAATGTTATCAACATTGTACTCGGCTTCCTCTCATCTATCGTTGACAACGTTCCCCTTGTAGCTGCTGCACAAGGTATGTATGAAATCACTCCTGTCGAGTATGCTCAAACACTTGCTCCCGGCCACTGGGATCTCAACTTCATCCAAGACGGTGCATTCTGGTTGCTCCTTACTTACTGTGCCGGTGTAGGTGGCTCTATGCTCATCATCGGTTCGGCTGCCGGTGTGGTTGTTATGGGACTTGAGAAAATCAACTTCGGCTGGTACTTGAAGAACATCACTATCATTGCCGCTCTCGGTTATCTTGCCGGTGCTGCTGTTCTCATTGGTGAGTTGATGTTGTTTGACCCCGCTAAAGTTCTCCATGGTATAGGATAATAGACCAACCATATAAGACTCTTCAACCGCAGTGCCTTCCCGGCATTGCGGTTGCTGTTTTATGACAAAACGTAACTTGATTGTAACAACATTGTCACGCCAAAGAAATTATCGAGGGCTACTTTTGCTGTCATTTACTAAAAACCCCTAAAATCTATTATTTTATGTATGCAGCACTTGTAGTGGTGTTCATCATTGGCTACCTTTTCATAGCCCTCGAACACCCGGTTAAAATTGACAAATCGGCAACTGCCCTCCTCTTGGGTATGGTTATGTGGGTACTCTTTATCCTCGGTGCCGATGCACTTCCCTTCGTAGTTGAAAAAGCAGCCGAGCATGGTTACGCAGGCCACCTCAGCGACTTTGTCAACGCCGAAATCCTTCACCATATGGGTGAAATTGCCACAACTCTTTTCTTCCTCATTGGTGCGATGACCATCGTTGAGCTTGTCGATGTACACGGAGGTTTTGCTATCATTACCGACCGCATCACTTCGCGCAGCAAGAAGAAACTCTTATGGATACTTGGTTTCGTAACATTTTTCTTGTCGGCTATTCTCGACAACCTCACAACCGCTATCGTGATGGTAATGTTGTTGCGCAAGTTGGTTAACGATCCCAAAGAACGCTGGCTCTATGCCAGTATGATTATTATTGCCGCTAATGCCGGTGGTGCTTGGTCGCCCATCGGAGACATTACTACCATTATGTTGTGGGTAAAAGGCAATATCTCAACAGGAGCTGTTATGATGTATGTATTGCTCCCCAGCCTTGCAGCTTTGATTGTTCCCCTACTCTTCGTTACCGGCCGATTGAATGGCAAGCTCGACAAAATTGAGAACGAAGCAAAAGAAGAGAATAATCACGTCAACACCCAAGAGCGCAACTTACTCTTCTTTATGGGCGTGGGCGGTCTTATCTTCGTACCCATCTTCAAGACCATTACACACTTGCCTCCTTTCATTGGTATGTTGTTCTCGTTGAGTATCTTGTGGATTGTCACCGAGATGATTTACAATGGCAAGGCTTTGGATCCCCAACGTCAACATCGCTTGCCCCGTATCTTGCAACGCATCGATACCCCCACCATTCTCTTCTTCTTGGGTATCCTCATGGCTGTTGCCGTATTGCAATCGACCGGCATCCTGGGCGATATGGCCAATATGTTGGCTGAGAAGGTTGGTGATGTAAACGTTATCAACATTGTACTCGGCTTCCTCTCGTCTATAGTCGACAATGTACCCCTCGTTGCAGCCGCACAAGGTATGTACCAAATCATTCCTGTAGAACAAGCTCAAGCACTTGCAGCCGGTCATTGGGATATCAACTTCATCCAAGATGGCGCATTCTGGTTGCTCCTCACCTACTGTGCCGGTGTGGGTGGTTCTATGCTCATCATCGGTTCGGCTGCCGGTGTAGTGGTAATGGGCCTTGAGAAAATCAACTTCGGTTGGTATTTAAAGAACATCTCACTCATCGCTATGCTCGGCTACCTCGCCGGTGCTGCCATCCTCATTGGCGAGTTGATGCTCTTCCCTCCGGCCAAAGTTCTCTACGGTATAGGATAAACCGTTTCTATTATACAAACGCATCAACCGCAGTGCCCACACAGCATTGCGGTTGTTGTTTATGGAGATGGGCATAATAAAAAACGAGGTTGCGCCATATGTTACCGACACAACCTCGAGCTGAAACAGCTTTTTTAATCTAATCTTATCTAATGTATATCAATGTATGCAGCCATTACATGCCACCGCCACCGTTTCCGGTATTCATACCTTCACTACTACCGCCCACGATATCGTCATTTACGATAGAACGGTTGGCCTTTTTCACTCGGGCATTGAGTTTACCGAATGTATAGGTTACGCTCAGTTGCAAACGTTGTGAGCGTTGTCCACCCTCCGATATATTCTCAAATCCATCGCCATACGAGTGCAAACGGTATTTGTTGTATTTGTTAAACATATTGTTGGCCGAGAGAGTCACTTTGAGTTTGTCATCGAGGAAACGTTGCGATACACTCAATCCGTAGTAGTACCACATAAGTTCACTCTCCATTTGCATATCGCCATCGGGCAGACCGCCACCACCATTCACGCTCACTGTACCGCCTTTCCAGGCCATCCAGTTGCATCCGGCAAAGACCGTAGCACCAAAACGAGCATCCTTCATATTGAGGTGGGGCGCATTGAATGTCTTGTAGGCGGGTTGCAAGTTGACATAGTAATTGAACTTGGGAGAGGTTTGTCCCGAGATGTATGCCGAGAAACCATACACAGCCTCACTGGCAATGTTACCATAAGTTGTGCGCATTATACCGGTCTCGGGTTCTACAAACATAAGAGTAGAGATTGCATTGTCGGAGATGCGGGCAAACCACTCGAAGTTGAGGTTAAATACACCCTTGAACACCGAGTAACCGGCCGAGAACGAGTGCGTCACCTCGGCTTTGAGGTCGGGATTACCTACTTCAACCGAAATAGGGGTAGTCCACTTTTCGTAAGGCGACAGGTAGTAGATACCCGGTCGATTGATACGTTGGGTATATGAGAAACGCAACGACTCCATAGGCGATATATTGTAGTTGAGCGAAAGATATGGCACAAAGTTGCCATAAGGCTTTCCATAATCTACACGCGTTCCGGCTTGCTGATAAGTAGCATCGATAAAGGTATGCTCATAACGACCACCCACGCGCAGTCCCCATGTACTGCGAGTAAAGGCATAACCGGCATACAACGATGCCACTTGTTGTGTATAGTCGAATATGCGACCGGCTCCGGTCGATTGCCACATACCATTGGTGAGTGCCAAATAGTCATCATCGCTATGATTGATACGCGCAATATACTTGACACCGGCCTCTACCGAGTGCATTTGATTGATAGGATTGTTGTAGTCCAACTGAACGGTGTGCTCGTGCGCAAAAGCATTGTTTTCGTTTTTCTGACCGGCCAAAGGTGCATTGAGCGTTTCACTATCAAATATAATAGAGTCGCTATAGGCGCTACCATTAGGGTTGTACTCATAACGATACGAAGCTGTAATGGTGTGCTGCGGACGGTCAAACGTATGTTGATAGTCGAAGTTGGCCGATGCACCGCCCCACGTACCGGCTTGCATAATATTGTCGACATAGTTTACCATCAAATTACCGTTCTTTGCAAATGCTTGGTTGAGCGCATAACCATTGGCTCCATACCTACCCAGATTGCCCGATATACCCAATGTAAAGAGATTGAGCGAATCCAACTCATAACTACTCTCGAGCGTTAGGAAGTGATACTGACCATCTACCTTCATATCGCCAAACTCGCTGGTAGAGATACGCGAATGATACATATCGAGGTTGTTGTAGTTATAGCTGTTTGCATCGCTATATTGATGGCTTGTAAACTTACCGCCACTATAGTTGATCGATGCTGTGAATTTCTTGTACTGCATAGTAAGAAAAGCATTTCCGCCAAACGAGCCTTGCAACACATCGCCATATCCGGTAACCGAGCCGGTAACACCCGATACCTCTTCATTCTTGCCGGCACCGGCTTGAGCCGTAATAATGTTGATAACACCACCCACACCCTCGGCATCGTAGCGCGTAGAAGGATTGGTAATAACTTGTATATCTTGTACACCGGCAGCAGGCATCGCCTTGAGAACCTCTTTCAGGTTGTTTTTTACCATAGCCGACTCCTTGCCGTTGATGAGCACCTTAAAATCGGAAGAACCATTGAGTTGCACATTATCATCGGCATCGACAGTAATCATAGGTACTTTGCGCATCATCTCGAGCAATGTTTTGCCATCCGACTCCGGATCGGCAGTAACATCGTATGTAATCTTCTCGGCATCGCTTTTGATGAGTGGTTTTTGTGACACAACAACCACCTCGTCGAGTTCGGTCGATGACTTAAGCACTATATTTCCCATATCATAGGCCGATGCCTGGGGTAATGCTATAGCTTGCTTGTAAGGAGCGTAACCTACCGATGAGATTTCAAATATATAAGTCTCGCCCTGCTTGAGTGTCATTGCAAAAGCGCCCTCAATATCGGCAGCCAGACGGGCAACGTTCTTCTTTCCGACATATGCACCAACTGTAGCATAAGGGATGGTTTCGCCCGAAGCGTCAACGACTACACCTCGCACCTTGCAATCGCCCTGCGCATAAGCAGTCATACTGCAAAGCATTGTCAGAGCAAATAAGAATTTTTGTATATACGTTTTCATAACCATTTATTTATATGTGTTTCTATAAACTTTTATTATCGATTTTATGTTGTTACATTATTTCACTCGTACACCATTGGCACCAACATTCACAATCTCTTCGCCATTCTCCTTTACGACCACACCGGTGGGAGTTATCTTTACGGTAGTCTCGCCATCATCGACATACACACCGTTTATCGATATATCTACCTTTTCACCATCATCGCTTTTAACGTGTAACCCGGCGGGCGAAATATCTACACGTTCACCATCGTTGGTATCTATTTGGAAGTTACCTGAAGTCATGTTTATCTTCTCGCCGTCTTCACCAATAATATATATGGTAGCACTATCATCATCAACAAGCTCATTGTAGTTGACATCAAGCACATTCTCTTTTACCTTGATAGTAACCTCACAATCTTCTATTACGGCCTTATCATTACACTCATTGTTCCACGAGACAACACCTATGCTCGAGTCGCGAAGAGTAATAGCATCGCAAGTACCCCCTATACTCATCGCACCGTTATTGCTATTGTCGACATAAAGGGTTGTGCTTTTACCAAAGAATTTTACGGCACCGATGTTAGAGTCGGATATGCGAATACTCTTCTTCTTGTCATTTTCGGCGGTCATCAATGCCCCCATATTACTATCATCGACAAGAATATCGCCATACGTAGCGGCATATACAGCACCCAAATCTACTCCATTGAAGTGTATATCGACTGTTGAGACACTATTGTCTATTTTCAACTTATTATTTTCGGGCAATTCCACAGTGAGGAACAAGCCATCGCCATCAAAACTTTTGAGATTGTCGAGATTGACGATGATAGAGTCTCCACGCAACTCGGCCTTTACCCCCTCGGCAGGAGCTACAAAATTGACCGAATGGAGCGAATCGACCTTACCCTTATAAGTGGTAATGTTCATATAGCAATCGGGGACCGGTTGCGATGCAGTTACCAACATTTTATATTCATAAAGATTTTCTTGACCGGCATCGAGTGTTTCAACAGTCTCAACAACCCAATCTTTGAAAGAAGGCAGCTTACTTATTACCACACTGATGTAGATAATGGGAGCTACGATAACAACAACAAGAAGCGTAATGAGTAATATAGTAGAACGTTTCATAACAAACTGTGTTTAAATGTTTTTTATTTATTAGATTGATTGGCCAGGAACTCGGCATATTGATCATCTATCTCAGCCACCGATATACCCAGGGTAGAGAGACGATTGAAGAAGAGAGGTAACTCATCGCTGAAGAAACGCTTGCGGCGTATCTCCTTGATGCGATATTTACCCTCGGGCGACACATGGTATCCAATACCTCGCTTATTGAAGATGATTTCTTGCTGTTGCAACCACTCATACGAGCGCACAACGGTATTGGCATTGACCTCAACGAGTGCAGCATACTCTCTGATAGAAGGGATACGCTCACCGGGGGGAAATTTGTTCTCGAGTATCTCATCGCAAATGCGCTCGGCTATTTGCAAGTAGATAGAAAGATTATCGCGAAATATCATAAGGCACCTATTTTTTAGTTTCGTTTACTTCCATCTCGGCTATACGCATATAGGCAATACCCAAGTAGAGAAGTGTTACCACAACCGACATAACAATAAGGAAGTTTCCTCCTACATTATTGACCAACTCAAAGTTTTCGAATTGGGTAAATGCACCTACACTGAAAGCATGCATACCTATTGCCACCGACATAAGCGCACCAAAGACAAAGTTAAGTATCAACATCAGTCCGGTGGTTTTGAGGAATGTGTGGCGGGTAAAGATTGTTGTACCCATCAGGTAAAAGGCAACGCTACTCACATAGGAGAGAACATACAAGCCCAACGCCGATGTTTCGAAATCGATGTCGGCATAGGGCCACTCGAAGTGTGGCAACGACAGGGAGAAGAGTGCAACAAGCAACATAGCCGCATATTGCGCAACAAAGATAGATACAGCAAACATCACCGGAACTACGATGTATAGATGAACAACGATGGCCAGGAGCTTTTCGAGTTGCGACACAGGGGTGAGCAGGAACTTAATCTTATTGGCACGAGGATTGAACATTGCGCCCAAGTGTGTAGCTGCCACGATAGCAAAGATAAACATCGCAGGGGCTATCACGCCATAGAACGAAAGGCCACCACCAGTAATGCACATCAAGGCAGTGAACACACCGGTGAGAATGAGAAGTTGCAGACGGAGGCTGCGATACTCCGAAAAATACTTTATCAGATATGCACCAAAACGGTTGAGGGAGAATATTTGGTTTTCCATAACTATTATTTTAAAACATTATTAGACAAATAATTGCTTAATGCAAAGAGGATTGGCTATAACAGCGTTGAAAAGGGTTTCCAAATCGACTGTGGTATCTACGTCATTGACATTGGGACGCACACCCACAAAACCATTGGGAGTGAATGTCGAGTAGATACATCCTTGCAAATCGTCTTTGGAGGTGGTATGAATAAACTCAAGTTTGCGAGCTATCTCCAGCACACTCTCGTTGAGCATCATAGTATTGTCGTGAAGGACCATCACACGATCTATCATACTCTCTAAGTCGCGCACTTGGTGAGTAGAGATGATGATACTGCGCTCATCGCTCATACCCAGTGCTATTACCTTGCGGAATTGGCTTTTGGAAGGAATATCCATACCGTTGGTAGGCTCGTCCATAAAAAGCAGAGGCACATTGGTAGCAAGAGCAAAGCTCACGATAAATTTCTTCTTCTGTCCCATCGAATATTGCGAGAGTTTCTTGATGGCAGGCAATTCGAAGATTTGCAAATAATTGTCAAACTGCTCACGATTGAAGCGGGGATAAAACTGAGCATTATTTTTTACATACACATCGGCCGATACCTCAGGCAAGTCGAACTCCTCGGGCAAGAGGTAGATATTGCTCAACACCTCGGGGGTGCGCTTGCGTGAGGGGATACCATTAATAGTTACCGAACCAATTTGAGGGAACATCAATCCCGTCATCAGGTAGAGCAATGTAGACTTGCCGCTACCGTTCTTACCCAAGAGGCCATATACACCTCCCGGAGTAATTTCAAAGTTAACTTTGTTAAGCAGATACTCGTTCCTACGATACGAGAATGCCATGTCTTCTACTTTCATCATAATTCTTTTGCTTTATAGGTTTATTTTTTTCTTTTTTCTCTTCTTATTATAACACCGAAAATGTATCAGTGTTTTGGTGTATTAGTTTAATAGTACACTGCAAAGGTAGCAATCTTTTTATTATCTCCAAAAAAAAACTCAAAAATTTTCGAGTTTTTTGTTATTTTCATCAACAAGTTGTAATTTTACACAGCAATATAAGGGAGTAATACCCCATACACATTATTTATATTAAAACATACGATTATGAGCCAAAACAACGATTTCTTTTCATTTGACGATGACAAAGCAGTAGAATTTATCCGTCCACGCCTACCCCAAGAGATACAAGATAAGTATAGCGATAACGAAATTATCTACATCGGCGACATAGTATATGACTACTATGAGAACAAAGGCTTCTTCGAGGAGAATAACAACGATGAAGTAGAGTTGGATGTTGATGATCTGATAGAGTTTGTTCGCACTTGCCTCAAGAAAGACACCGAAGCCGAGTATGCCGATGAGGATATAGAATTTCTTGTTCGCGGCGAACTCGACTACGAGGAGTATTTAGGTATGTGGGAGGAGTAATAAAGAATGAAGAGAAGTAATATCTTTATAACGATTCTGGTCGGAATTGGGTGCTCACTGATGCCACTGAGTACCAACGCTGCAGGCAATTGGATAGAAAAATTATTCAATCGCAACGACAGCAGTAAGGTGGTCGAAGAACACCCCAATCTGCCCGAACTGACTGTTGACGAAAACCTGCTAATACCCGAGCTGGATAAAAAACAAAAAGCCAAAGCGGTAAAGATACAAGAAACAGAGGCCAAAAGGTTGAGGGCTACAGAGGGATTGGATGTAGAACTGATACGCAACAACGAAGTAATACATATCACCATTGCTTCATCACGTCTGTTTGCACCCAACGAGACTACCCTCCTCCACTCGTCCGATGCAATATTGCGCTCGATACTGCCCTGTATGCGTACACCCGATTACTACCACATTCTACTCATTATGCACAGCGACAACACCGGTAATGAGAGTTACAACTATGCTCTCACAACCGACCGAGTATCGGCTGTGTACGATTGGTTTGAACAGAATGGTGGCTGTGTAGAGTATGTAGTACCATATGCAGCAGGTAGCTATGAGCCTGTAGCAGCCAATAACACCATAAACGGACGTGCCAAGAACCGCCGATTGGAGATATATCTTATCCCGGCAGAAGCTATGTTTAAGAAATAGATGATGATAGATAAAAACAGATACACCATACAACGTATAATCGTCTCATTGCTCCTATCGATATTGATAGG
>JAFZDG010000098.1 GCA_017561285.1 Bacteroidaceae bacterium | reverse complement strand
TTATGCTACAGTCAATGCATATGATGCTACCTTCTCTATCGAATACCGGACTACCGCTGCTTCCATGGTCAATATCAATAGAAGTCATATACGTAGATTGTCTTAATCCATATTCGGCGCTAATCTCTCCGGTAGAAGTTTTTACATGGGTTAATAGAACTTGGGGTTGGGGATAGCCCATATAGAATACAGACTCTCCTGTGCGACACTTACGGTCGCTTATGCCATACGGTATATCTTTGAATGATACAAAATTGCTGTCACATATATGTAAAATAGCAAGATCGTTGATACTGTCTTGTGCCACAATCTCTGCTTTATATTTTTGAATATTTTCACTGCTGGGGCAGAATACTTTTATCTCTTTGGCATTATCTATTACATGGTGGTTGGTTGCTATATAACCATCAGGAGTAATAATAAAGCCGCTTCCCCAACCTGTCTTTTTAGTAAATGTTGGTGTTTTGTTTATCGAAGAGCGTGTGAGAAGGAGGTTGACATTTTCGTTCTTAAACGTTATATTTAACAAACCATTGTCAATAAATGCAAATATTTCGTTATCCATTTTTTCTCCTTCGGCATCATACCATATAACTTTGTAAAGGCTTGTTGTTTGATGTATGATTTTAGCTTTTATATCGCCTTCTTGCCATTTATTGGGGTATTTTTCTGCTCCATCTATATATATTACATCGTATTCCGAGCCGTTATATATGATACCAAACATATAGTTACCACCCATTTTTACTTGGTTTTTATGGCGAAAATCATAGGTAACATCCCAAAATCCTTCTAAGTAAGAGTGACTATAGTCTTTGAAGTATTCTGAAAGAAGTTCTTTGGTCCACAATGTGCGTGGTTGTGTTTGCTTGTCGTTGACAACAATCCAAGCATCGTCTATGCTAACTTTTGCTCCCGAAGCCAGATACAATCCTGTATATGAGCCGAAAGAGGGAACATTGTATATAATATCCCATGGAATATCGTGGTTGTATCCTCCTCCAAACCATAAGGTGTTGTTATTATATTGTAGCCAGAAGGTACTGCGCGAATCTTTGTTGACCAAATTGTTCGAATGGCACGTTTTCCAATCGGTATGGTAGATCGTGTCGTTGTTGTTTATCGATACCACACAATATTCAATCTCTGCGCTTTCATATAATTCATCATCGGTGAGTGTGGGACGAATCCATATAGCATTATAGTGAAGCATATCTTTCATACCCACTACCCATCCATATATGGGGCGTTTTGTGCCTTTACCTTTGCGTTTTTGGCCGTTCTTGTCATAGTAATATTGTGGATATGTTATATCTGACTTGGCGTGCCAGTTGGTAATTTCCAAAAAGATGTTGAGACTGTATTCGCCTTGTGCTTTTGTGTCAATGATGTTTACAGTATCGCTTCCTAAGCGTGTGTAGCTATCGGTAAGTCGTCCTTTGTCATCTACTGTAGCGTGTCGAAAATCGCTTTCTCCTACATACCATTCAGGTAAGATCATTTGTGAATATGCCTGTAATGATGTGTGTAATAGAAATGATATACATATTAATAATATAGTAGAAAAATAGCGTTGCATAGTAGCGTTGTTTTTAGGTGTAAATAATCATTCAATTGCAAAGAGATCGCTGATAATACTATCGCTGACGAAGAGTCCTTGTCGGGTGATGCGTAAGTGCCCGTCTGTGCGTTCCATATTGCCATTGGCTATGTGAGGCAATGCCATACGATGCATATACTCTATCAGTGTAGTGTTGAATTGTAAAGAGAGCTGTTTCTCATCAATACCACGACGAGTGCGCAGTCGGGTGAGTAACATATCGTTGTAGCGGTCGTATTCCGATAGTTGTTCCTCGTCATAGTAACATAAGCCTTGTGTTATCGATTGTATATATGCGGTAGTATTGGCCGGATTGTATCGGCGTGTAGTACCATCGTAGCTATGCGCTGCAGCTCCCAATCCAAGATAGTGCGTGTCGTCCCAATAAGATGAGTTATGTAGTGCCTGACGGTGGGGAAGAGCGAAGTTGGAAATTTCATATTGATGGTATCCGGCCTCTTCAAGGCGGTCGATGAGTAAGCCATACATATCGAGCGACAACTCTTCGTTGCACTCCTTTACCATACCACTCTCTTTGAGTTTCATCAAGGCTGTTCCCTCTTCGTATATGAGAGCATATGCCGATATATGTTGAATGTGTGTAGAGATAGCCAGTTCGATGTTTTTCTGCCAAGCTTCGAGCGTTTGTCCCGGTAGTCCATAGATAAGGTCTATGCTGATATTGTCAAATCCGGCACTTTGACAGCCGGCAATGGCATCAAAAGCCCTTTGAGCCGAGTGGCGACGACGCAAAAAACGTAGGTCGTTGTCATCGAAACTCTGTATCCCCATGCTGATGCGATTGATGGGTAGTGTGCGCAAGTGAGCTATATAATCGGTACGAAGGTCGTCCGGATTACATTCTATTGTCACTTCCCGGCACTTATCCCATACAATATATTGAGTAAGGTGGTTGAATAATCGAGTGAGTGCAGCAGGAGAGAGCTGCGATGGTGTTCCGCCACCTATATATAATGTATGTATAGGTTCGCCTTTGAGTTCGCCAATGCGCATATCAAGTTCGGCACACACAGCATCTATGTATTGCTCTTGCAATGACATATCAACACCCGAGTGAAAGTCGCAGTAGATGCAACGTGTGCGACAAAATGGTATATGTATATATATTCCGGCCATATGTTGCGAAGATACGAAAAAAAATGAAATCTGGCAGTACGATATTAAGTATAAAGATATTAAAGGTGCATTGGTGAAGAAATATAAGTTGATGATGGAAAAAAGTTAAAAAATAATTGTGAAAACACTTGCAATTTAACACCAAAATTGCTAAATTGCGTCCGCTTTTCCGAAAGGAGGAGTTGAATAACTAACAATCAGTCTTAATAACCTTAAAAGATAATATTATGAAGGTCTACAATTCGCAAGAAATCAAAAACATCGCCCTATTGGGTAGTAAAGGAGCCGGAAAAACCACGCTCGCAGAAGCTATGCTTTACGAGTGTGGTGTAATAAAACGTAGAGGTAGTGTTGATGCAGGTAACACTGTAACCGACTATTTCCCCGTAGAAAAAGAATATGGCTATTCGGTATTCCCTACTGTATTCTATGCCGAGTTCCTCAATAAGAAACTCAATGTAATTGACTGCCCCGGAGCCGATGACTTCGTAGGTGGTGCTATTACTGCATTGAGCATTACCGATACAGGTGTTATTGTTATCGACTCTCAATATGGTGTTGAGGTGGGTACTCAAAATATTTTCCGCACTGCCGAGAAATTGAATAAACCCATTCTCTTTGCAATGAACCAACTCGATGGTGAAAAAGCCGACTATGATAACTCTTTGGAGCAATTGCGTGAAGCTTTTGGTAACAAAGTTGTTCAAGTTCAATATCCTCTCTCTTGCGGCGCATCGTTCAATTCTATGATTGACGTGTTGCTTATGAAGATGTATAGCTGGGGACCTGAAGGTGGTGTACCTACTATTAGCGACATTCCCGAGAGCGAAATGCCTCGCGCATTGGAATTGCATCAAGCACTCGTTGAGGCTGCTGCAGAGAACGACGAAACATTGATGGACAAATTCTTCGAGCAAGGTTCACTTACCGAAGACGAGATGCGTGAAGGTATCCGCAAAGGTCTTGTTACCCGTAGCATTTTCCCCGTATTCTGTGTAAGCGCATTGCGCGATATGGGTGTGCGTCGTATGATGGAGTTCTTGGGTAATGTTGTTCCCTTCGTTAACGATATGCCACTCCCCATTACAGCCGAGGCCGAAGAGGTTGCTCCCGATCCCAATGGTCCCGTTAGCCTCTATGTATTCAAGACAACTGTCGAGCCGCACATTGGTGAGGTTTATTACTTCAAGGTGATGTCGGGTACACTCAAAGAGGGCGATGACTTGCAAAATATGAATCGTGGCAGCCGCGAGCGTATGGCGCAAATTTTCTGTGTTAGCGGACAAATCCGTACCAAAGTTGAACAATTGGTAGCAGGTGATATAGG
>JAFZDG010000007.1 GCA_017561285.1 Bacteroidaceae bacterium | reverse complement strand
AGAGGAGTTGCACCTGAGAAGCCATCAACAACACTACCATTGCCAATACCAAAAGTATCGCCGGTGCGTACAAACACATTGTCACCACTCATCTTCGAAGGATAGGCAAAGAACAAGAATGCACGTGTTACCAATGCCACATTAAATATATTCATACCTGTACCACCAAAAACCTCTTTAGCAAAGATTACGGCAAAGGCTGTGGCAACAGCAATCATCCACAGAGGTGTGTCGATGGGCACAATCATAGGTATGAGCATACCCGACACAAGGAAACCCTCTTGAATCTCGTGATGACGCATCTGGGCAACGATAAACTCAATACCCAAACCAACGACATACGATACAACAATCTTGGGCAATACAGCCAACAGACCATAAAGGAATATAGTCCAGAACGAAGTGGTAGCCAACTCGCCTATCGCCAAATAGTGTTGATAACCTACGTTGTACATACCAAAAAGCAATGCAGGCAACAATGCGATGATAACCACCGTCATTGTGCGCTTTGAGTCGATGCTATCGTGAATGTGTACACCCGACTTTGAGGTCGTTGCAGGCACAAACAAGAACGACTCGAAACCCTCAAACACCGATTGCAGGGGAGCAAATTTTCCACCCGGTTCGAAGTTGGGTTTTATCTTATCGAGAAATCTTCTTAATGCTTTCACAATAATATTTATTTATATAATGTTAATGACAATGATTAGTTCATCTCCTTGCGCAAGGCATCGAGTCCTTTACGTACTATATCTTGCAAAGGCAACTTAGATGTATCTACAAACTCGCAAGCAGCAAAATCCTCGGGCGCAACTTCGTATATACCCAATTGCTCCATACGATCTATATCAAACGCAATAATAGCCTTTACAAGATACTCGGGCAATATATCCATCGGGAACACACGATCGTACTCCTCCGACATAATAATAGCACGCTCACCACCATGCAAGCGAGCATCGGGGCTGCTATTGCCGGCGGGCAACCAACGAGAAATGAATGAGCGGCTTGTAGTAAGAGCCTTACAACCTGGCATAGCCCAACCCAAGAATTCGTGTGTATCGTTACCTTCGGGTATCACAGTGATATGCGAGTGATATGCACCAAGATAACCTTCGATAGATACATTTATACCGGTAAGGACATTACCACTGATAACACGACGAGCATAATCGGCCTCAACAAGATTACCTTTGAGAATATCGGCAACAGGAGTACCGGGCAATGCACGCACATAAGCCGGAGCAGATACTTCGCTACCGGTCACAGCTACCGTACGCATCATATCGACACGACCATTGAGCAATACACGTCCCATCAATACCACATCGAGTGCATTGAGAGTCCATATAGTCTCGCCTTTGTTTACAGGAGCAATGTTGTGTGCTTGTACACCGGCATTGCAAGCGGGGAAATCGCCCTTGAAAGCAACGACCTCTATTCCGGCAGGAACAGTAATTTTACTTTCAAGCTCTACACCTACATACACTTTACCTTTTGTAAGCATAGCCAACGCCTCAAGACCTTTGTTCAAAGCCTTGGCATCATCGCCGGCCAACATCTCGTAAGCATAGGCAGGAGCCAACGGTGCATTGTCGAAGGCAGTAACAAAAATGTTGCGAGGCTCTACTGCGGGATCGGCAATAACATCATAGGGACGTTGCTTGATAAAACTCCACATACCCGATTGCAACAGAAGTTGTTTTACCTCGGCTGCCGAAGAGGCTTTGTCGAACATTACAGCCTCATCGTTACGATTGTTTTTAATAACGATTTTCATCACTTTGCGACGCTCGCCACGTTCCACAGCAATCACCTCGCCACTCACAGGCGAAACGAATTGCACTTCGGGGTGATTTTTGTCATACATCACCGCTTGACCTACTTTCACTGTATCACCGGGTTTAACAACAACCTTAGGTACGATACCATGAAAATTGTCGGGAACAATAGCCACAGTGTCGCTTTCAATGGTCTTCACCACACCGGGAGCTGCAGCTCCTTCCAAGCGTAGTTTCAAACCTCTTTTTAGTCTCACTACATTAGCCATGTTGTAAAAAATATATTTGATTTACCTTAAATAATTTCTATACAAAATTTTCGTGCGCGAAATTACACAATTTTTTCCATACTCGAGGTATCAAAAACCGCATAAAAGGCAGTTAAAACCGCTTTTATTTTCATTACACCCTCATTTGCCAACTATGCATAGCAAATACAATAATAACAAATATTTGTTGAAATACACACAGCATACTTTATAGAAAAATAAGTAAAGAGTGAAAAATAGAATAGGCATAAGTGTTAAATCGAAAATTATAGTTACCTTTGCTCATTGAGAGAAAATAATCATTGTATAACATTTATTACAAATACTATGAAAAAGAGTGATTTGATTTTTGCATTATGCGTAGTGGCATTGTTTTTACCGTTCTTCGTCATTGATCCTGTGTACGAATGGTATAAGTCATTCAATGCTGCTCATGGTATGATAATGAGTTTCTT
>JAFZDG010000097.1 GCA_017561285.1 Bacteroidaceae bacterium | reverse complement strand
GATCAACTATCAAGCCGGTGGTGGCAATGACTATGAGCACAACCATGCCATTCGCGACAACTTGACAAACACTTGGGGTGATGTACTTGAAATCACCAACAGCAAATATGATGTAACTTACAGTACTACATTAAACACTAAGTGGATGCCTGAAAATATGGAGGTAATTGCCTTCATTTCGCACTACGATGGCACCAACGTCAATAACTGCCAAGTATATAATACCGAGTACAAAGACCTCAACTACGACGCATCGGTAAATAAGATGGAGCAAGAGCGTGTTGATGTATGGACAGCCAATGGCAAGATATACATTGCCGGTGCATACGATCAAGCCGAAGTATTTGCCATCGATGGTCGCTTGGTAACTAAAGTCAACAATACTACTTCTATCGAAGTTGAAAACGGTGGTATATATGTAGTAAGAGTTGATGGTCAAAGTTTCAAAGTAATTTTATAAACCATTCTAACATCGCCGATATCCGAGTTTTGTGGATATCGGCGTTTGATTTTCTCACCCACAAACGCAAACTGAACAATGAGAAGAAACATACTTACAATGCTGGTATGTGCATTGGCACTTACAGCATTTGCTCAAGAGAGCAACGAGCTACTCTCGCACATCAAGAAGATACGCCATACGTTCTTCTTTCTCGATGATGCCATGACCGAATTGGATGTTCGCTATGACGACCAATATCTCATACGCTATTTCTATGATGCCAATGGTAACAAAATATTGGAACAAAAACGTCAATATGATGTCAACCGTACTACAACCTACATTTCGTATAAGTACAACGAGAACAACCAACTTATCGAAAGTATAGATGGTATCACTCGCTATGCCTACTCATATAATGAAAAAGGAAATGTAAGCAAACGCGAAAAATACACATCCGATGTATTGAAAGAGACTGTTGAGTATGAATATGATGAATACAATGTACTGCGAAAAGAGCGTGTATATGGTAGCAGCGGTTCACTGTCATCTACCTACGAATATATATATGGCGATGGACGCATTAACAATCGTATTAAATACAACTCTTCAAACCTTAAATCGGGCAACCTCGCCTACTTCTATGACGAATACGACCGCCTTGTTGAGAAGTGCGACTCGGTTATTCGCACCGGAGGTAGTTCGGCAGGTAAGGTAGGTAGTGCTACACGCCGTTTGTATAGTTACGATGATATGAACCGCCTCTATGAAGAGACAAGCCAAGTAGCCAACGTAACAACCGCCGGCATCACAGGTTGGACAAACAAAGAGAAATATGTATATCAATATGAAGGTGAGAGTGAAAAGCTCATTCGCAAAGAGATATATATTTGGAGCACAAGCAAAGAGGTATTTGAGATACACGAACACGAAGAATATACAATGAGCAGCCAATATGGCAATGAATTTATGCCCCAAAATGTTGTATATTTGCAAAATACATCAATCACAACAATACCTGTTAAGTTTGACAAACCTGCCAACACAACCAACCTCAAAGGTTATCAAGTAATTGCCGACAACACATTGCTCGATACCATCTACACCACAGAGTCGTTCGATATCGAGAACCAAGTGAAAGGTACTCACAGTTACCGCATTATGGCTGTATATGATACCATTGCCGCCAACGTAACCGATGCACAAGAATACACCATTGAGGTAGTTCTTCCTTCGCCCGGCAATGCTGTAATCGAATCGCAAGAGTACTCGGGTACTGCATATGGCTGGAGTGTATCATTCACATTCACACCTCCCACATATCCCAACGATTTGACATTGACTGGCTATCGCTATGTAGTAATTGGTGGTAACGGTGGTAAAAAGGGTACAGCCGATGCCGGCACTCAACGTATCTCGTTCAGCCAATTGTATCCCGATACCAAAAACAACGAAAACAACCTTTGCACTGTTGAGTTGTATGCCGTATATGCCGAAGGTGAATCGGCTCCTTATACATTTGAATTGGACCTCCGCGATACCAATAAACAAATCATTACAAAATGGAAAAACGAGCGTTCGGAGCGTACCGATGCCAATGGCACAATACTCGATAGCAAACACTATTACTACACATCCGACTTTACCGGCGAGGTACTCGTATCGACAGTAGATTACAACCGCGATAATCTCCCCACATTGCGTCATTCGACAGTCGATGGTATTCAATACACCGACACTTGGAATGCCGAGACTATGCAATGGGAGAAATATAAATCGGTAGAGACAAGCAAGGAGAAAGATGCTTTGGCCAATGATTGGAAAGAATTTATCACCACAAAAGTATATGATGCTGCAAGTGCCTCGTATATTACCACCGAAATTGTAGAACAATACTGCTACTATAGTGCAACCTATAAGACCATTATT
>JAFZDG010000096.1 GCA_017561285.1 Bacteroidaceae bacterium | reverse complement strand
GGCCTCTGCCCAATTGCCTTCTTCGTCTACAGTTACGGGTTTCACCCAGGGTAGCAATTGCTCATAGTGCATACCCACGAGGTCGGTACCTTTGTATTCGCCTACAACCTTGAAGGGAATCAGTTTGTCGCCGGGCTTGTAGTCTTCGAGAGGCATACCCTCAGCTTTTTGATTGAAGTGGTTGTAGAGTAGGGGCTTGGCCAATACTACGGTAATCTTCTCGCCATTGTAGGCATTGTACGATTGTACAGCTACATAGTCGATTTTGGGGCCTACACACAATGCTGTGTTTGAAGGGAGTGTCCAGGGTGTAGTTGTCCAAGCAATGAAGTAGGGTGTACCCCATTGTGTCATCTCGGGCTTGGGATCTACAATCTTAAACTGACCTACTACAGTGAGGTCTTTCACGTCGCGATAGCAACCGGGTTGGTTCAACTCGTGCGAGCTAAGACCGGTACCTGCTGCGGGCGAATAGGGTTGGATGGTATATCCTTTATAGAGAAGGTTCTTGTTGTATAGCTGTTTCAAGAGCCACCACAAAGTTTCAATATAGCGATTGTCGTAGGTGATATAGGGATGTTCCATATCTACCCAGTAACCCATTTTATGAGTGAGGTCTTCCCACTCTTGGGTATATTTCATAACGTCTTTACGACAGGCTGCGTTATAGTCGGCTACTGTGATTGTTTTGCCAATATCTTCTTTGGTAATACCCATTGCCTTTTCAACACCCAGCTCTACGGGTAGTCCGTGTGTGTCCCATCCGGCTTTGCGCATTACTTTGTAACCTTTCATTGTCTTGTAACGGCAGAAAATATCTTTAATAGAGCGTGCCATCACGTGGTGAATACCGGGCATACCGTTGGCTGAGGGTGGTCCTTCGTAAAATACGAATGAGGGGCAGCCTTCGCGGGTCTCGATACTCTTATGAAATACATCGTTCTCGTCCCATATCTTCAGTACCTCTTTGTTGATATCCGAGAGGTTGAAGCCTGTGTATTCGGTAAATTTTTTGCTCATATCCTTGTTGTTATATTGTTTTCTAAAAATATCGGCGAAGATACAAAAAAACAGAATATCTTTTGCGATAAATTTATATTTTATTGCTCTAAAATTTGCATTAATTTGTTTTTTTGTTCTCAATTTAATTCTAAAAGTTGTAATTGCTGCATTTTTATCCCACACCCAGGTCGGTGTTGCTTATGAGTACCTCTATGCAATTGTCGTTGATGAGGGCCGGATATACTTCATTTTCAAACCATTGTGCCAATTCTTTGTCTTGTTTGATATTTGTAGTATTGTTGTTAAAAACATTGACGCTGGCATATTCAAAGTATTGCTTTGCTGTGGCAATATCGCTGAGTATGCGTTGGCGGCTGTCGCCTTCGGTGCAGCACAACAGGCATACCCCATCGAAATAGCGTGCCACGTCTTCGGGTTGTACGCTCTCGGCTATGCCTTTGTTCCATTCGGCGCGTTGCTTGCCATCGAAACTCTCTATACCGCATCGAAACTTTACTGTGGCGGGTGCAAATTGGGCGGCAAATTCTTGCAGACGATGACGATACATATAGTGCATCTCAAACCAGATGGTGTCTATATTCTTCTCTGTAACAATGCGTTTTATGTGTTGTATTGTATCGCTGTCAAGCTCTATGCCCGAGCCTGAGTTGATGATGTCGAGTGTGCCGTATTGCCCCGTTACTTGCGATAGAACTTCTCTGTTTATGTCGTATGGCGATGTGCTTTTGTCGGTATGATAATCGCAAAAGGTACATTTGCCCCAACGACAGCCGGTACCTTGTAACAGTACAAACTCGCGTGGAAATTTGTGCTCTATGATTGCGTAGCGTTTCATATCAATTTATCGGATGTGAGGTGGCGTTTGATCCAGCCTATTACAAGGTAAGCCATAGGAGTTCCCATCGTAGCTTCAATAGCAAGTTTCGATACGTATTGAAATGCCAGCATATACAGTAGATCTTGGGTGCTTACAACACCGGCAAATGCTATCAGTACAAAAGGTACGGTATCGAAAATATATCCTACCGCCGAGCTGCCTATGGTGCGTATCCATAGTTTGCGTCCTTTCATTCGTATTTTTATACGTTCCATTATCCACGCGTTTGATAATTCTCCGCACAAGAAACCTGCCAATGAGCCGAGTATGATGCGTGGAACGTAGTTGAAAATGTGGTTGTATGCAGTTGCCGTTTCCGATAGGTACTGAGGTGAGGGTAGCCATACACCCACTTGTGTGCAAGCAACAAGGAGTATGTTGCATACCAATGTGAGGTAGATTACACGTTTTGAGGTGCGAAATCCCCATATCTCGGTGAGTACATCGCCCAGCATATAGGCAAATGGAAAGGTGATAGTACCGGCATCGAAGTAAAAGAGGTCGAACAGACCTATTACCTTTACTGCCATAATGTTAGATACGAGATATAGCGTTACAAACAACGCTGTGACAATCATCAATGGCCAATGACTGACTCCTCGGTTTTTTAAAGGGTTTTCCGAAACCTTGTTCATAAATGAAATTTAATAGTTTGTTTGACGATTCTATCGCTGTCTTTATTAATCGGGGTGCAAATTTACCCAAATCTTTTTATATTGCATTGATATTATAATGTTTTTTGTAACTTTGTTGCCATACCTAAAATTATATATCGTGAAAGTAGTCATAATAAATCGTAGCGATTTGCGAGGTGGTGCTGCCATATCGTCATATCGCCTTATGCAAGCTTTGCGCAGTGAAGGTGTAGATGCAACGATGCTTGTGTGTGATGCTTTGGGGCAGGATGAACATGTGGTCAGCTATGCTCATCCTCTGTTGGATAAGTATCATTTCTTGGCCGAGCGTTTGCAGATTTTTTTATCTAACAAATTTTCTCTCAGCAATTTGTTTAAGGTCGATACGGCCGATTGGGGACGTGACATAAGCGCCCATCCTTTGTTGCAAGATGCCGATGTTATAATGCTCAATTGGATCAATCAAGGTGCGCTCTCGCTCCAATGTATCGAGCGCATTTGTCGTATGGGAAAACCTGTTGTGTGGACGATGCACGATATGTGGAACTGCACCGGTATATGTCACCATGCCTACGATTGTACTCGGTATAAAAAGTTTTGTGGAGAGTGTAAATATCTCAATTCAGATTTGTTCGGTGATCTCTCATATCGCACAAGGCGCAAGAAAAAAGAGTTATATGAGATGCCCAACTTGCATTTTGTTGCAGTGAGTAACTGGTTGGCCGGTAAATGTGCCGAGAGCTCTTTGCTTAGATATGATCCGATAAAGGTTATACCCAATACAATGCCGGTTGAAACTTTTTCCTATAATCGCAAGCCTAATGAAGACTATCATTTGCCTGCCGATGTCAAAGTCATTGCGATGGGTGCAGCGCGATTGGACGATGCTGTAAAGGGGTTCGATCTTCTCATAGATACTACTCGTCACATCAAGCAGTATCGACCTGAGTTGGCTCGGAAATTACACCTCCTGCTCTTTGGTGATATCAGAGATGCTTCGTTGTTGCAAAAGTTGGCCATACCTTACACGCATTTAGGACCTGTAAGTAACGATGATGTGAGAGATATTATGGTGCATTCCGATATAGTATTATCAACCTCATTGTATGAGTCATTTGGCGGTACGCTTGTAGAAGGTTTGGCATCGGGTTGTGTGCCTGTTACTTTTGGTAACGGTGGGCAAACCGATATTGTAGATCATATGCAAACGGGTTATGTGGCTCAATATAAGTCGGTTGAAGACGTGGCTGCCGGTATAGAGTGGGCTGTGAGTAATGCTCTTGATCGATCGATGTTGCATAATGAGGTAGTAAGGCGTTTTTCGCCAAGTGTTGTTGCACAACAGTATATCGAATATATCAATACTCTGCTTGATCGTTGACGATTTCCATTTATATACATATATATAATAGTAGAGGCCGCATCAAATGGTGCGGCCTCTGCTTATCATTAGATAATCGTTGCTTACTTCTTGTTTTCTTCTACCCAGCGGCGTGCATTTACAAATGCCTCAATCCAAGGAGTTACCTCATCGCTTAGGCGGCGATCGGTGGGATAGTAGGCGCATTGCCAGGGGAATATTGCACGCTCAAGGTGAGGCATCATTGCCAAGTGACGGCCATCGGCACTACAAATACCGGCTATACCCTCGGGCGAGCCGTTGGGGTTGGCAGGATAAGCGTTGTAGTTGTAACGTGCTATCACGTTGTAGCGGTCGGTCGAGTAGGGAAGTTCAAACTTACCTTCACCATGGGCAATCCATATACCCAACTTGCTACCGGAGAGCGAACGGAACATTACCGAATTGTTCTCGGGTATAGCAAGGCTGATGAAGCCACTCTCAAACTTGTGCGAATCGTTGTGACGCATACGAGGTTTCTCGGCGTGATCGGGGGTGAGCAATCCCAACTCTACCATCAATTGGCAACCGTTGCATATACCTAACGACAAGGTGTCGGGGCGTGCATAGAAGCGCTCCAATGTCTCGCGAGCTTGTTTGTTGTATAAGAAGCCTCCGGCCCAACCTTTGGCCGAGCCAAGTACGTCGCTGTTAGAGAATCCGCCGCAATATACTATCATATTCACGTCATCGAGTGTTTCGCGGCCACTGATGAGGTCGGTCATATGTACGTCTTTTACATCGAATCCTGCCAAGTAGAGCGAGTATGCCATTTCGCGATCGCCATTCACACCTTTTTCGCGAATGATGGCAGCACGAATACCGGTGCGCTCACGACGGTCGGCACTGATGCCGTATTGTTCCATGCGACCGGTAAAGTCGGCCGGCATTTGTATGTCGAGTGCTTGCTCTTTGTAGTTGAGGAAACGAGCACGAGCGCACTCTTCGCCACTTTGCTTGCGGTCGAGTAGGTAAGATGAGGCATACCATACATCGCGCAAGTGGTCGATGATGAATTGATATTGAGCACCGTTTTTCTCAATCATAATGTGACGCTCTTCGCAAGGTGTACCTATGCGCAAGAAGCCCACGCCTGCTGCTTTGAGCACCTTTTCTACCTCTTCGGGGTGTGCTGTTTGCAATACAACACCTGGATTCTCGGCGAAGAGTATCTTCACGAGGTCGTTCTCGGGAATAGCATCGAAACTTACTTCCATACCGCCTTCTACATTGGCAAAGCACATCTCGAGCAATGTGGTAATGATACCACCGGCCGAGATATCGTGACCGGCCAATATGAGGTCTTTTTTGATGAGCTTTTGTACTGCACCAAAGGCGTTGGCAAAGTATTCGGTGTCTTGCACTGTGGGGCACTCGGCACCAACAGTACCCAATGATTGGGCAAATGCCGAACCACCAAGTTTGAGTGTGTCGAATGAGAAATCTATATAATAGATAGCACTATCGGCTACATTTTGCATTACGGGCGATACAACTCGGCGTACATCACTTACTTCGGCACCGGCCGAGATGATAACTGTACCGGGTGAGAATACTTTCTCTTGACCATATTTTTGAGTCATTGAGAGAGAGTCTTTACCGGTGGGGATGTTGATACCCAATGAGCAAGCAAAATCGCTACAAGCCTCTACGGCTTTATACAAGCGAGCATCTTCGCCTTCGTTCTTGCATGGCCACATCCAGTTGGCACTAAGCGAAACGCTATCGAGACCTTCGGCCAAAGGTGCCCATACGATGTTGGTAAGAGCTTCGGCTACAGCCAATACCGAGCCGGCTGCCGGATCGATAAGGGCAGCCTGAGGTGCATGACCTATTGAGGTTGCTATACCGGCGCGACCACGATAGTCGAGTGCTACTACACCACAGTCGCTCAAAGGAAGTTGTATTTCACCTTGGCATTGTTGGCGGGCAATTTTACCTGTTACCGAACGGTCAACCTTGTTGGTGAGCCAGTCTTTACATGCTACAGCCTCGAGTTGCAATACTTGTTCTACATACTCATCGAGGTTCTTTACATCGTAGTTGGTATCAATGTAGCTCTCTTCAATAGTTTTGTCGTGCATATAGGTGCGGGGAGCTTTGCCAAACATATCTTCCATTTCGAGGTCGATAGGACGAATGCCATCGGCTTGCTCAAATACGAAACGGTTGTCGCCGGTTGTTTCGCCAACGACATACATAGGCGCACGCTCACGATCGGCGATGCGTTGTACACGTTCTATATCTTTCTCGCCTATAATCATACCCATACGCTCTTGGCTTTCGTTGCCCACAATCTCTTTGGCCGAGAGGGTGGGATCGCCAACGGGTAGTGCCTCCATATCGATTTTACCACCGGTTACTTCTACAAGCTCCGAGAGTGAGTTGAGGTGACCACCCGCACCATGGTCGTGAATAGATACGATGGGGTTGTTCTCGCTTTCGGCAAGGGCACGAATAACGTTCGAGACACGTTTTTGCATCTCGGGGTTGGCACGTTGTACAGCATTAAGCTCAATAGCGTTGGCATATTGACCGGTTTCAACCGATGATACAGCACCACCGCCCATACCGATGCGATAATTGTCACCACCCATTACCACTACTTTCTCTCCTGGTACGGGTGTGCCTTTGATGGCATCGCGCATTGTGCCAAAACCTACACCACCGGCCAGCATAATCACCTTGTCGTAGGCATATTTCTTGTCGTTCTCGGCGTGCTCGAATGTGAGCAATGAACCGCAGATGAGGGGTTGACCAAATTTGTTACCAAAATCCGATGCTCCGTTAGATGCTTTGATAAGAATCTCCTCGGGCGATTGATACAACCATTTGCGAGCAGCCATAGCACGCTCTTCCCAAGTGCGACCGGCCTCTGTACGGGGATATGATGTCATATATACGGCAGTACCGGCTATGGGCAATGAGGCTTTACCTCCACCCAAGCGGTCGCGTATCTCGCCACCTGTTCCGGTAGCAGCACCGTTGAAAGGCTCAACTGTAGTGGGGAAGTTGTGTGTCTCGGCTTTGAGTGATATGACAGTCTTAACGTCACGCACCTCAAAGTAATCGGCTGTTTCGGGGTTGGCAGGTGCAAATTGCTCCACTACGGGACCCTCTACAAAGGCTACGTTGTCTTTGTAGGCCGATACGAGTTTATTGGGGTTGTATTCAGATGTCTTTTTGATAAGTTTGAAGAGTGAACTCTCTTTCTCAACGCCATCGATGATAAATACGCCGTTGAAAATTTTGTGACGGCAGTGTTCTGAGTTTACTTGTGAGAAACCAAATACTTCGCTATCGGTCAATGGGCGGCCCAAACGATTGCTCAACTCGCGCAAGTAAGCTACTTCATCGGCACTGAGAGCAAGACCTTCGCTTTCGTTATAGGCCTCTATGTCTTCGATGTGTACAATAGCATCGGGTTGTTTGTTGATTTGGAAAATGGTGTCGTCTATACCGTTGTAGAGGCGTTGCAACATCTTGTCAAAAGCTGCATTCTCTCCGGATACGGGATAAAATTCTTCGATGCGACTAATACCTGTGATGCCCATATTTTGGGTTATTTCTACGGCATTGGTACTCCAAGGGGTTATCATCTCTTTGCGAGGGCCGACAAACCATCCGTTGAGGGTGGTATCGGGCATCTGCACTGCATTGTCAAAGAGCCATACCAACTTTGCACTTTCTTCGGCCGAGAAGGCGTGATCACACTCTACAACAATTACATTTTGCTGGGTAGTTTTGAAAAAAAGAACCATTATGTGTTGTGTTTAAGATTTGTCATTCGTACTGCATTGTAGAATGCCTACAATATGTGTGCAAAAATAGTGAAAAATACCTTTATTTCAAAGTATTTTTCGATAACATTTTTCTCTTTATGACAAAGATTTTGCTTTGAGCTTGTTAGATTACTTCTTGTGCCGATTTTGTACGCTTCTTGTCGTTGTGAAAATATAACCACAACGAGGTTGATGCGATAAAGAAGGCTATGATGTCGGATACCGGTAGGCTGGCCCATACGCCATTTATACCCCAGAAGCCGGGGAGAATGAGCAATGCCGGTATCAAGAATATAAGTTGTCGTGAGAGCGAGAGGAATATCGATACTTTGGCTTTGCCTATCGATTGGAAGAAGTTTGATATAACAATTTGGCTACCTATGAAGCAGAATGCCAGGCACGCAATGCGCAGACCATTTGATGCCAAATCGATGAGTGTTGCATCGGTTGTGAATAGGCGCACTACCGGTGTGGGGATAAGTTGCGATATTACAAACCCCAACGATGTGACAACGGTGCCGGCTATGATACCATATATGAGGGTGCGATTGACGCGGGCTGTTTGGCGTGCTCCATAGTTATATCCTATGATGGGCTGCATACCTTGTGTGATGCCCATTGCTGTCATGGCAAAGAGCATCAGTACGCGGTTGGTGATGCCGTATGCTCCCACTGCCAAATCTCCACCGTACTTGATAAACGAACGGTTGATGATGATGACGACCAAACAGCTGCATGCGTTCATCAAGAAAGGCGATAGTCCGATGGAGCAAATGCGTCCTACAATAGAAGCCTTAAGACGGTTGTGTCGATTGTCGAAGTGTACAAAATTGTGGGTGTTGTAGAAATGTAATAATACCCATATCAATCCTATGGTTTGTGCCAATAGGGTGGCAAGGGCGGCTCCGCGAATGCCCCACTTGAATACAAAAATGAAGATGGGGGCTATGATAATGTTGGCTACGACCGATATGATTGACGAAACCATAGCTTTGGTAGGATAGCCAGTTGAGCGCATGACATTATTGAGTCCTATAAATAGATAGGCTATGGGTGTGCCTATCAGCAATACTTGCATAAACTCTCGGGCGTAGGGCAGGGTGCTGTCGCTCGCACCGAAAAAGAGCAAAATGGGATCGAGAAACAGTAGCGAAAGACCTCCGAAGCTGATAGAGCTGATGAGGCATAACCACACTACGTTGTGCAAGGTTTCGGTGGCGCGAACGGTATCGCGTTGGCCTAAGAATATAGAACTGATAGTGGCTCCTCCTATTCCTACAAGATTGCAAAAGGCTATGACAAGGTTCATCAGCGGAAAGGTGACGGCCAATCCGGCAATGGCTGTTGCTCCCACACCTTGACCTATAAAAATACTATCTATGATGTGATACAAAGAACTTACTGTCATTGCAATAATGGCAGGTATTGAGTATTGTATCAGTAACTTACCTATAGGGGCTGTGCCTAATATCTGGGGCGATTGTTTATCTGTCATACCTATCCAACAATTAACGGCGCAAATGTAATTATATTTTGCCACATTATTGTCTTAAGGTTTGATTTTTTTAGGCAATAGGCGTTTCGTGGGGGAGTGCCGATGCTATGCTGTTGTACGACTCTTTGATGAGTTGGTCTAAGTCATACTTGCCATTGTCAGGTGGGGTAATAGGCGGATGTATCGTAAGGGTTACTTTTCCGGGATGTACGTTGATGCTATCTTTGGGTAATAAGTCGAATGCGCCATCAATGGTAAGCGGTACAACCGGTAGAGACAACTCTTCGGCCAGCATAAAAGCACCTCGTTTGAAGGGTTGCATACGTCCGTTTTTGCAGCGAGTGCCTTCGGGAAATACAACAAGCGACATTCCTCCTCTTAGTGTCTTCTCGGCATTGTGCATTGTTTGGCGAATAGATGCTTTGGATGAGCGATCGACCATAATATGACCTGCATATTCGCATGCTGTTCCTACAAAAGGTATTTTCTTGAGTGACTTTTTCATCATCCACTTGAAATTGTGTCCCAAATAACCATATACCAGAAAAATGTCGAAGGCTCCCTGATGATTGGATACAAATACGTATGAGGTCTTTGGATCGATGTTCTCTTTACCTTTTATTTCGGTGCGTATAAATAGCACTGCACATATAAATCTGCTCCATAACATAGGGGGGTAGTAGCCCCAAAAGTCGCGATTGCCAATGGCCGAGCCTATGATGGTGAAAAGGCATGTAATGAGTGTGCATACGATGATTAATGGGTATGCTATAATCCACTGATATATAAGATAAATTATACGCATAATTATAACGGTTTTGCTTCTTTTATCTGTAGTTGTTAGAATGTTATACCTATCCTTATGGAAACACCATGCAGTATGCTTTGTGTGTATGGCTCAAAAGGAGTTATTTGGGTGATGTTGTATCCTATGATTGCGTGTGTTTTCAGGCGATGGTTTTGTAGTAAATTGAAACCTATACCTACCGAGCCATATGCTCCGGTAAAATGTTTGCTGCTACTCAATTCGTTGATAGACATACCTGCTTTTACGTCGGCAAAGCATAGCGAGCGTCCTTCTTTGAAGTTGCAACGAAATAGTGCATAAATGGGTATAAAAGTGCGATTGTTGGCAAACGATGGGTGGAAACCTATACCCAACCCCAATGTCTGTATCACACCTTTGCGATAACCTCCATAAATATCGATATCGAAATGGCTACTCTCTGTTCCCGAAAAGACCATCGTTGCACCTGCTTCAACACCAAAAGCAAAGGGGCGTG
>JAFZDG010000095.1 GCA_017561285.1 Bacteroidaceae bacterium | reverse complement strand
TGTGTAAACTGTCGTGAGATGGAGGCTTCGGTATGGACAGACGATAAAGTACGTGACATTATGCGCGAAGACTATGTTCTTGTATCGCTCTATGTCGATGATAAGACACCTCTTGCAGTTCCTATGGAAGTGGTAGAGAATGGTCAAAAACGTACCTTGAAGACCGTAGGTGACAAGTGGAGCTTCTTGCAACGTTATAAATTTGGTGCAAATGCTCAACCTTTCTATGTAATTCTCGACAATGAGGGTAATCCTCTCTCAGGTTCTTATGCATTCGATAAGGATGTAGAGCACTTCTTGGAGTTCCTCAACACAGGTCTTAAGAACTATTGATTCTTATAAATAAAATATAGTGAAAGCTGCCGTACATTGTGTGCGGCAGCTTTTTATTTGTATAAGTGTAGGTTTAATAGTATTTTTATGCACAGATAGGTGTGTGTGGAGGCTTTGTTGCGAGTAATGATGATTATTTGTTGTAGTTGTGTTGCTATGTACGGTTAAAATTTGTACCTTTGTACGAGAATGGAGTGGATGGAAATGGATGAATTTAAGAAATTATTATCACAAGAAGCACCATATAAATTGTCGGATGAGATGATGGAGGTATTCTGCTCTTCGATGGAAGTAATGAAACTCAAAAGATATGATATGCTTATAAAAAGTGGTGCTGTCGATGATAATGTCTATGTCGTAAAGAAAGGTATTATACGCCGAGGTTATCCTGTTGGTGACAAAACTATAACCAAAAGTTTTGCAACAGCAGGTTCGGTGCTTGTTTCGTGGCATAGCTACTTTCTTGGTAAGCCATCCTTCTCATTCTTCGAGGCGTGTTGTAACTCGGAAGTGATGTGTGTGACGAAGGAGCGATTTGATGAGCTGATAGCTATGTCGCATGAGTTTTCGCAATGGGCTTTGAGCATAGCGCATGCCACACTCTATCTTGATGAGTACAAGTCGAGCGTGCTGCGAGGCGATATCAAAGTGCGATATGTGTCGCTGATAAAGAATCGTCCGGAGGTAATACGTGAAGTGCCGTTGGGATATATAGCTTCATATCTGGGTATTACACAGCAGCATTTGAGTCGTATTAGGAAGGAACTCGTTGCGGGAAAATGAATACGTAAGTTTGCTATTTATGTATGTAACTCATATATGATTCTCGCCCTAATGAGGCGGGAATCTCTTTTTTAATAATTGATAAAAAAAGAAATGAATATATAAATATGTAAATAGAATCGTAATATGTACATTTGTTGCATCTGTAGTAACTCTGTTTGAGAAGATTGAAAAGTAGTTGTAAAAAAGGTGTGATGCTGCTCGTAAGCGCTTTGAAAACAGATGTGTATAAGTTGATAGATGATTAAACCTAAAAAAGTTTTAGATATGAAAAAAATTAGCAGTTTTGTGCTTATGTTGATATGCGTATGTTTTTCGCATATAGCCAGTGCACAAGAATCAAATTTTGTGTTTAAGGCCGATTTTAATGATGGCTGTAGTGTTGACGGTTGGGCAGCATATGATGCAAACGGTGATGGTATCACCTGGACCATTGATGAACAATTGAATGGCTACATTTACAATGGTATGACTACCCCTGATGCAGCAAATGATTGGTTGTTTACACCTTCGTTTTCTGTCGAGGCCGGAAAATCGTATGTATTGAGCTATACCATTGCGCAACGTGGTGCTTTCGAAGCCGATAATATCGTAGTATGCTATGGTGAGTCGGGAACACCTGATGCGATGAGCAATGTGATAATTGAAGAGTCATACAATATGCATGGTGCTATGACAACTCGCCGTTGTCGCATCTATATGGCTCAAGATGCCAATTATGTATTGGGTTTCAATCTTATATCGCCTGCAGGTAATGGTATTGTATCGCTTAAGAGCATTTCGATCGAAGAATCGGAAATGTGTACTCCTCAGGCCATACCGGCAATGGTAGCCAACGTGGGTGCGCAAGAGGTAAAATTAAAGTGGGTAAATCCCAAAAAGGATATGGAGAATACTATCATTAGAGATAAGATGAATGCTCTGCTATATTTGGATAATGTCTTGGTAGAGACTATTGAGAATGTTGTCCCCGGCAAAGAGCACGAATATACCTATAAACCCACAACATTCTCGGGCAAGCACACCATATCGATGTCGGTAGAAGTTAATGGCAACGAGTCGGAAAAAATCTCTAAAGAAGTAGATTTTGATGATGTAAAAGGCAGCTTGTCGCCCGTATATACCTTCCCTTTGAAAAAGAAGGCTGATTTTGAAGCATGGGTAACTGAAAATACTGACAACGACTTTGCTAAATGGGAATATTACTCAGGATCGGCATATATCTCGGCAATGGGTAAAAATGTAAATGATTGGCTCATTACTCCCGGATGTGAGTTGGAGGCGGGTACTCGTTATGTGCTCTCTTATGAGTTGGCATCAGGTCGCGATTATCCGGCATCACTCGATGTAACAGTGGGTGGCACTCAAGCCTCTTCATCGCAAGGTAGAGTGTTGGAATCTTATAACGATTTGTATCAAAATGGTTTTGGCGCATATCAAACCGTACAATTTGAGGTAGATGCCAACGGTACATATTACTTTGGTTTCCATGCCCTTTATGTAGGCAATTCGCTCGATGTGCGCAATGTTACCATCAATACCATTGATGCCGGTGGCGAAGTGGTAGAAGAGGAACTTGTATATACATTTGAAGAGGAGCCGGTAGAGATGGATAATGTCAATGGCGATTTGAGTGTAAGTGTACCTTATAACCAACGTCTATCATCAGAAGGTATTGAATTGTATGGCGTATTTATTAATGCCAATATCGATCAATATACGCTTGCGCCCAAAGGTATCTATCATATGAATTATCTGGAAAATGAATATGATGTAGATTTGGAAAATCCTGAGTTGGCAATGGGCTTGGCCGGTGGTTGTGTTTATCACGAAGGCAAGTTGTATGGTGTCGTTTATGAAGAGACCGGCGATTATCAATCAGAGTTCCCGACTTGGGTGGTTATGGATGCCAAGACATACGAAGTGATTTCTGAAACACGATTGAACGACAATTGTGAGAATACTACTATATCGTTGGCCTACGATGTGACAAGCGATAAAATATATGGTCTTGTAAAAGATTATGTAGATACTTGGCTCGTTGAGATTAATCCCGAGACCGGTGCAATGAAACGTATTGGTGATCGAATGTTCTATGATAAGCGCTACCAAAAGTATCTTGCTCTTGGTTGTAACCTCGATGGTGAGTTGTACTGTGTGCATATGGAAGAAGATAGCTATGATGGTGAGCAAAAACAATATTTGTCTCGTATCAATAAAGAGACCGGATTTATTGCCAACATAGGTCAAATTACAGGTTTGAATATGATGCCCAATGATATGCTTATCAACTTCAAGATGCGTCAATCATTGTTCTTCAACCACGAAACCGGTAAGATGTATTGGTTCTTCTGTAGTTCAAGTGCTGCGTTGGGTGGTATGTATGGCGCTATCTTTGAGTTGAATACTATCAATGCCAATGCTACTTTGCAAACTTGGTGTAATGACGTGTGGGCTATCAGTGGTGCTTACTTCCTTCAACCCAATGTAGAGGCTCCTGCTATCATTAACAATATATCTTATACACCCGATTATGAGGGCGCTATCAGCGGTGTAATTCAATTTACACTCCCCGAGCGAACATATGGCGGTAATCTGTTGAATGGAGCCATTGACTATAAGGTCGTAATCAATGCAAATGACAGTATTATTTGTGAAGGTACAGCCCAACCCGGCGAGACAATCACCCATAAGCATACTGCAGCAGAGGGTATTTATGACTTGTCGTTGATGGCATACAATACTTATGGCGAAGGTACAGTAGCTTCATATACCATTCTTGTTGGTTATGATGTGCCCGATGCACCTCAAAACGTACTTTTGACCGATGACGGTCTTACAACCACAACGCTCACCTGGGATGCACCTGAAACCGGCTTGCATGGTAAACCCTATGATGTGAATGAAATTACATATGAAATTCTTCGTTATCCCGACAATGCAATCGTAGCCACCGGTCTTACCGAAACTCGTTTTGAAGAGACTCATGGTAAAGATATGTCACGTTATATGTATGCAGTCTTTTCATGTGCCAATGGCGAGCGCATAAGAGGTCGCATCTCTAATGATGTGGTTGTTGGTGAACCCTTGTTGCCTCCTTATGGTGGTATCTTCCAACAATGGGAGGATATGAGCAACTACTATACAGTACTTGATGTCAATAAAGATGGATATACATGGTCGTACGATGGCTCAACAGGAGCTGCTTTCTATCCCTATAACTGGGAGTTGTCGGCCGATGATTGGATGATTTCGCCTCCTATCAAATGCTATGAGGGTGATGTATATACATTGCAGTTCACTGCGTTTTCTACTGCTGCCGAGTATCTCGAATCATTGCTTGTAACATTTGGAGCCGGTAAGACACCTGAAGCACAGGAGAATGTGTTGATGGATCTTCCCGAGTTGCCCGCCATCAGTGATGAGGGTGAGGTAGATGTTTACAATGTAGATATTGTTGTACCTGAGTCGGGTGTATATTATTATGGCTTTATGGCTTACTCAGAGCCTTGGCAAAACTACCTATACTTGTACAATATTAAATTTGACAAGAAAGCCGATGGCGCTGTAGAGAATGTTGTAAAACAAAGCCGCGATTTTGATGCTTACAGCCACAATAATGGTATATCAGTGATAAATCCCAAAGCTCACGATATAGCAGTTTATTCGGTAAGCGGTGTATTGATGCACCAATCGGATGCTCGTGAGTATCATATACAACTCCAACCCGGTGTATATATGGTTCGTTCAGCACAAACTATTATAAAGGTTGTTGTGAGATAATATTATAGGTAAAGATGTAAAATAGAAAATAAATAAAATCAATTCTCTAAACTTATGAACACATCATTGAAAAAACTATTAGTCCTTTTTTTCGCAATGACAGTTTGGGCTGGTGTGGCTGTGGCTCAAGAAGCTGCGGTAATAACACTATCGCCTGAGGTTGATGCTGTAGATGAGGCCTTGTTAGGTCGTAAATATGAAGTTGTAGTAAATGTAAAAGGAGCAAACCTTGTAGATAACATCAAGGTTACCAATGTAACCGCCGGTGACTATCGCAACGATGTTGTTGCTGCCGTAGATGTTATTACCAAAGAGGATGCTATGAGCGAGAACGGTTATGATTTGGTTCTTACTTTGTCACCCTCTGTATTGGGACGTGCTACTGCTATTTTTGAGTTGTCTACTGCCAACGAGGTAGAAGCTGCATATTATATGTTGCAATGGTCGGCTACAAGTGGTATGGAGTTGCTCGAACCCAATTCTGATAACTATGCCACAGCATTTGAAGCTCCTTACTTCAATACGTTTGATAACTATGATAGCGACTATGATGGTACAACTGTAGTTCCCAAAGGTTG
>JAFZDG010000094.1 GCA_017561285.1 Bacteroidaceae bacterium | reverse complement strand
TGTCATACCACCACGAGCAGTGAGAATACCTTGAGCAACACTCATACCACGAAGGTCTTCGGGTGAAGTCTCAATACGTACCATAATTACTTTTTTGCCGTTTTCGTGCCAAGCCTCTGCATCGTCAGCGTGGAATACGATTTGACCTACAGCAGCACCGGGAGAAGCGGGAAGACCTTTTGATACAACCTTAGCGTTCTTCATAGCTGCAGTGTCGAATACGGGGTGCAACAACTCATCGAGTTTGTCAGCCTCCATACGACGCAATACAGTCTTCTCATCGATAACGCCGGCGCGGTGCATATCCATAGCAATCTTCACCATTGCAGCACCTGTGCGCTTACCGTTACGAGTTTGCAACAACCACAATTTACCATCTTGGATAGTAAACTCAAGGTCTTGCATATCTTTGAAGTAATCTTCGAGTTTTTGTTGAGTCTCGATGAGGTCTTTGGCGCACTCGGGCATAGCCTCTTCGAGTGAAGGATATTTGGCAGCACGCTCTTCTTCGCTGATGCCTTGCAAAGCAGCCCAACGACGTGAACCCTCAGTAGTGATTTGTTGAGGTGTACGAATACCGGCCACAACGTCCTCACCTTGAGCATTGATAAGATACTCACCGTTGAAGATATCCTCACCGGTAGCAGCATCGCGAGTGAAAGCAACACCGGTAGCCGATGTATCACCCATATTACCAAATACCATTGCTTGTACGTTTACTGCAGTACCCCATTCTTCGGGAATTTGGTTCATGCGGCGGTAGAGAATAGCACGCTCATTCATCCAGCTATCGAATACAGCGCAGATAGCACCCCAAAGTTGTTCCCAGGGACAGTCGGGGAAGTCTTTACCTGTACGCTCCTTAACGGCAGCTTTGAAGAGTTTTACAAGGTTCTTGAGGTCTTCAACATCGAGTTCTGTATCGAGTTTTACACCTTTAGCCTCTTTTACGTTCTCCATAACAGCCTCAAAGGGATCGATGTCATCTTTGCTTTCGGGTTTCATACCCAAAACAACGTCACCATACATTTGAACAAAACGGCGGTAAGAGTCCCATGCAAAGCGAGCGTTGCCCGATTTCTTGGCAAGAGCTTCTACTGCAGTATCGTTCATACCCAAGTTCAATACAGTATCCATCATACCGGGCATTGATACACGAGCACCCGAGCGAACAGATACCAAAAGGGGATTGGTTTCATCACCAAATATTGTACCGGTGAGGTTTTCTACGTGCTCAATAGCAGCGCGTACTTCACCTTCGAGAAGTTTTACGACAGCTTCTTTACCTTGTTGATTATACTCTGTACATACTTCAGTGGTAATAGTGAAACCCGGAGGAACGGGTACACCGATAAGGTTCATTTCTGCCAAGTTGGCACCTTTACCACCCAATAGATTTTTCATATCGGCACGACCTTCTGCTTGTCCGTTACCGAATGTATAAACTCTTTTCATTCTAAAAAATATTATTGGTTGTTACATTTTTTACTATTGATTGGCAAAGATACAAAATAAATCGATTTTTACGCATAAGAATGACATAAAATTTATATCATTTCTATTTTTACATACTTATAACGCGTATATCGAAAAATATCACTAACTTTGAGCGATTTTTTTATTTATTAAATAATAAAGCAAACTGTGGCACGTAAAAAACAACCACTTCCGCTGGTAGAAGAGATTGAGATTACCGGCATTGCGGCCGAGGGTAAAGCCCTATGCCGATATAATGATAAAGTTATATTTGTACCATTTGCAGCACCCGGTGATATTGTCGATTTGCAAATCACCCGCAAGAAACATAGCTATGCCGAGGCTCGCATCGCCAAGATGCATAAGCCTTCGGATATACGTATAGAACCTTTCTGCCCGCACTTTGGCGTGTGTGGAGGTTGTAAATGGCAACACGTTCCTTACGAATATCAACTACAATTCAAGCAGCAACAAGTCATTGACAACCTCACTCGTATAGGTAAAATTGAGTTACCCGAAATTACGCCTATCAAAGGTTCGGCCAAGACTCGCGAGTATCGTAATAAGTTGGAATATACATTCTCCAATCGCTCTTGGCTCACCCCCGAGCAGATGCAGCAAGAGGAGGTATATACCGATCGCAATGCTTTGGGATTTCATATTCCCGGTATGTTTGACAAGGTACTCGACATAAAACAATGCAGCTTGCAAGATGATATATCCAATCGCATACGTCTCAGTGTGCGTGCCTATGCCATAGAGCGTGGTATGACATTCTTCGATTTGCGAGCGCAAACAGGTCTATTGCGCAATATGATTGTTCGCACAGCATCTACCGGCGAAATTATGCTCATTGTTGTTTTTCACGACAACGAGCCGGAGCAGATTGCCGATATGATGCAACATATTGCCAATCATTTCCCCGAAATAACCTCTCTGCTCTACATCATCAACCAAAAGGCCAATGATACCATTACCGACCAAGAGGTAATATGCTATCGCGGTCGAGACTACATCTTGGAGCAGATGGAAGGATTGCAGTTTAAGGTGGGTCCCAAATCGTTCTATCAAACCAACTCGGAGCAAGCATACGAATTGTACAAAGTGGCACGCGACTTTGCCGGCCTTACAGGTAACGAATTGGTATATGACCTCTACACCGGTACAGGTACAATAGCCAATTTCGTATCGCGCCAAGCCCGCCAAGTTGTAGGTATAGAGTATGTACCCGAAGCCATCGAAGATGCTAAAATCAATGCCGAGTTTAATGGTATAGACAATACCATCTTCTATGCCGGCGATATGAAAGATATACTCACAACCGAGTTTATCGAGCAACATGGCCGTCCCGATGTCATCATTACCGATCCGCCACGTGCCGGTATGCACGATGATGTAATAGGGGTGATACGATTTGCTGCGCCCGAGCGTATAGTATATGTAAGTTGTAACCCCGCTACACAAGCACGCGACCTTGCTATGCTCGACGATATGTATCGTGTAGTGCGTGTACAACCGGTCGATATGTTCCCCCATACGCACCACGTAGAGAATGTAGTACTACTCGAAAAAAGGTAACAAACACAATCTAATAATCAAACAAATAACAAACAACAAACTATGACACAAGTAATTATGAAAAAACTCAACGACTCGGTAGCTGTTCGTTGGGCTGCGCTCATTCTTGTTGCGCTGATGATGTTTTTCGCCTACATGTTTGTAGACGTAATGTCACCTCTTAAATCTTTGGTTGAGACAAATCTTGGCTGGAATAGTACCGTATTTGGTACCTACGCCGCATCGGAGTACTTCCTCAATGTATTTTGTTTCTTCCTCATCTTTGCCGGTATCATCCTCGATAAGATGGGTATTCGTTTCACCGGTATTTTGTCGGCATCTTTGATGGTTATAGGTGCTGCTGTTAAGTTCTGGGCTATTTCAGACAGCTTTGCAGCAACCGGTTTGTGCCAATGGCTCGACAGCTGGTGGACCGATCTTCCCGGTAATGCCAAGATGGCCTGCTTGGGCTTTATGATTTTTGGTTGCGGTTGCGAGATGGCCGGTACAACCGTTTCTAAGTCTATCGCCAAATGGTTCAAGGGCAAAGAGATGGCCTTGGCTATGGGTCTTGAGATGGCCATTGCACGCCTCGGTGTGTTTGCCGTTATGTGGATTGCACCCATCGTATCGAAACAATTTGACAACTCGGTAGTAGCCCCCGTAGGTTTCTGTACAGCCTTGTTGCTCATCGGTCTTATTTGCTACACCGTATTCTCGGTAATGGATAAGGCATTTGACAAGCAACTTATTGCTGCCGGTGAGTTGAGCGAAGAGCCTTCGAGCGAAGAGGAATTCCGCATCAGCGACCTTGGCAAAATCTTGTCAAGCAAGATGTTCTGGTTGGTAGCTCTCTTGTGTGTATTGTACTACTCGGCAATCTTCCCCTTCCAACGTTTTGCCCCCAACTACTTGGAGACAACACTGGGTATCGGTGCCGATGAGGCTTCACAACTCTTCAGTTTCTTCCCCATCTTGGCTATGGTGCTCACTCCCTTCTTGGGCGCATTTATCGACTATAAAGGTAAAGGTGCTTCGATGCTTATGTTGGGTGCTATCATTATGATTGCTTGCCACCTCAGCTTTGCATTCCTTTTGCC
>JAFZDG010000093.1 GCA_017561285.1 Bacteroidaceae bacterium | reverse complement strand
GTGAGAGTCTTGTATCGATCAATGATTTCAACAAAGAAGAAATCATGGATTTGCTCAAAAAAGCAAAAAGCTTTGAAGAGAACCCCAACCGCCGCGTACTCGAAGGCAAGGTTATAGCCACCTTGTTTTTTGAGCCATCAACCCGCACCCGTCTCAGCTTTGAGACCGCTGTAAATCGCTTGGGAGGTCGCATCATTGGTTTTAGCGATGCAGCAACCAGCAGTTCATCAAAAGGAGAATCTCTCAAAGACACCATCATAATGGTAAGTAACTATGTCGATCTTATCATTATGCGCCACCACCTTGAAGGTGCAGCCCGATATGCTTCGGAGGTATCATCAGTACCCATCATCAATGCCGGCGATGGAGCCAACCAACATCCCACGCAAACGATGCTCGACCTATACTCTATCTATAAAACACAAGGCACTCTCGAAAATCTCAATATAACAATGGTGGGCGATTTGAAGTATGGTCGTACGGTACACTCACTGTTGCAAGCCATGTCGCACTTCAACCCCACTTTCCATTTTGTAGCACCCGATGAGCTGAAAATGCCACAAGAATACAAAATATTCTGCGAAGAGCATAACATTCCCTACTACGAGCATCGCGACTTCTCGGAAGAGGTTATCAACCAAGCCGACATCTTGTATATGACACGCGTACAACGCGAACGATTTACCGACCTTGTGGAATATGAGCGCGTAAAAGATGTGTATATTCTTCACAATAGTATGTTGGCCAACAGCAAGCCCAACTTGCGTGTATTGCACCCACTGCCTCGTGTCAACGAGATTGCATACGATGTAGATGAGAATCCCAAAGCATACTATTTCCAACAAGCCAAGAACGGACTCTACGCCCGTCAGGCTATCATCTGTAAAGTATTGGGAATAGATGTAGAATAAACCTCAAAAAGATATTTATTATGACCACAATAAAGAAAGAACTCGCCGTTGCTGCTCTCGAAAACGGCACCGTAATAGACCGCATCCCATCGGAGCAACTCTTCAAGGTGGTATCGATGCTCAAACTCGATACAATCCCCAACAGCATCACCATTGGCAACAATCTTAACAGTGGCAAAATTGGTCGAAAAGGCATCATCAAAGTTGCCGACTATTTCTTCCGCGATGAAGAGATAAACAAAATAGCACTTATTGCCCCCGATGCAACAATCAACGTCATTCGCGACTACAAAGTCGTACAAAAATATCACATTACACTCCACGAAACATTGCGAGGCATAATTCGCTGCAACAACCCCAAATGCATCAGCAACAACGAGCCTATGGATACAGTATTCCACGTGACCAACCGAGAACCGCTCGAGGTAACTTGCCGCTACTGCAACCGCACTATTACTGCCAACAAAATAGAGATTTGCCAATAATGAAAGAGACCTGGAAACCGGGAACCCTTATTTATCCCCTACCGGCCATTTTGGTCAGTAGCGGTTCTTCGCCCGACGACTACAATATGTTCACCGCTGCATGGGTAGGTACCCTGTGTACCAACCCACCTATGTGCTACGTATCGATACGCCCCGAAAGGCACTCTTACGAGCTAATAAAGCAGAATATGGAGTTTACACTCAACCTCACCACCGTAAGTATGGCACGAGCCACCGATTGGTGCGGTGTACGCTCGGGAAGTGAATACGACAAATGGAAAGAGACCGGACTCACACCCTGCCCCGGCATAGAAGTACGATCGCCCTATATCGAAGAGTCGCCGTTGAGCATCGAATGCAAGGTGCGTGAAATTGTTGCACTCGGATCTCACCATATGTTTATAGCCGATGTTGTAAACGTACTGGCCGACACCCAATACATAGATCCTCAAACCAATGCATTCGATATGAATCGTGCCGATTTGCTTGTTTACTCACATGGACACTACCACGAGTTGGGAGCCGAAATAGGCAAATTTGGTTGGTCGGTAAAGAAAAAATAATTATTCACTTATAAAATATGATTACCATGAAAAAAATTTTTACTTCATTACTTCTTTCGCTACTAAGCATCATCGCAGTTCATGCACAAGATTACACAGTAGAACCGGCCAATGGTTCTGTTGTAGAAACACTTACCGACATATTTATCACATGGGAGAATGCAACTGCCATTGATGTCAATGTCGAGCTTATGGTGGGTGGTATAAAAGCATATATGATAGAAGGCGAAAATAAAACTTTCGTAACCGATGTATTCTGTGGTCCGGCATGGGGCAATTATATCAACCTTACAATGATGAATCCCACAGTCAATGCCGGCGACTATCAAATAGAGATTCCCGACAATATGATTACTGTCGATGGCACAGTGGTAGCCGCATTCAATCTCAACTACACCATTCCGGGAGCAAAGACATCTACTGCCTCATTTGATATCGCTGCCGATAATGGTTCTCTCAACACTATATACATTACTGTTTCGCCTTGCGAAGAGTTAGCGTTGAATGAAGGTGAAGAGATAGAGAAACCATTCCTTATCAAAAACGATGGATTCAACTCAACCCGCGCCACCGATTATACTATTACTATCACAGGCGCCAATACAGCTACGCTTACAGCCAACAAAAACGTTTCCGATGGTCATTTCACGCTACACATTCCTCGTGCCAATTTCTTGATAGACGGCAATATCAACCCCTTGCTAACAAAAGATTTCGCACCTGCATCTATCAACAATACCGTCAATGACGCAAAAAGTGTAAACGCATATAACATCAATGGTACACAAGTTATTGCAAACGGAAACAATAATGACATAGACCGCTTACAACCCGGCATTTACATTATAAACGGAGAGAAAAAAGTTGTAATCAACAAGAAGTAAACCATAAACAAAGAAGAAAATACTTTGCAAGTAGCAAAATATTCATAACTTTGCATCGCAAAACCCAACAAGAGATAATTATAAATCACTTAATTATAATATTATGGAAAGAGACAAAGTCATTTTTGACATCATCGAACGTGAACATCAACGCCAATTGAAAGGCGTAGAGCTTATCGCATCAGAAAACTTTGTGAGCGACCAAGTAATGCAAGCTATGGGCTCATGCCTCACAAACAAATATGCCGAAGGTTATCCTGCCAAGCGCTACTACGGTGGTTGCGAAGTAGTTGACGAAAGCGAAAACATTGCTATCGAACGCCTCAAACAACTCTTCAATGCAGAGTGGGCCAACGTACAACCTCACTCGGGCGCACAAGCCAATATGGCCGTATTTATGGCATGCCTTCGTCCCGGCGACAAATTCTTAGGCCTCAACCTCTCACAAGGTGGTCACCTTTCACATGGTTCGCCCGTAAACTTCTCCGGTCTTATGTTCCAAGCTCTCGACTACGGTGTACGTCAAGATACAGGCTATGTAGACTATGAGCAAATGGAAGAAGTAGCCCGTCGTGAGCGTCCCCGCCTCATTATCGGTGGTGCCTCAGCTTACTCTCGCGAATGGGATTACGCTCGTATGCGCCGTTTGGCCGATGAGATTGGCGCTATCTTTATGGTAGATATGGCTCACCCCGCAGGTCTTATTGCTGCCGGCGAGTTGGAGAACCCCTTGAAATATGCACACATCGTAACATCTACTACACACAAGACTCTTCGTGGTCCTCGTGGTGGTGTTATCCTCATGGGTAAAGACTTTGACAATCCTTGGGGCAAAACTACTCCTAAGGGCGAAATTCGTAAGATGTCGGCTTTGCTCGACTCTGCAGTATTCCCCGGTGTACAAGGTGGTCCGCTCGAGCACGTTATCGCTGCTAAGGCTGTTGCTTTTGGCGAGGCTCTCACTCCTTCTTATAAAGAATACCAAAAACAAGTTCGTGCTAATGCTCGCGTTATGGGCCAAGCATTCATTGACAAAGGCTACCACGTTGTATCGGGTGGTACCGACAACCACTGCTTGCTCATTGACCTCCGCACCAAATATCCCGAACTCACAGGTAAAGTGGCTGAGAAAGCTCTTGTTCAAGCCGACATCACTGTCAACAAGAATATGGTACCCTTTGACACTCGCTCTCCCTTCCAAACTTCAGGTATCCGCGTAGGTACTCCCGCCATCACAACTCGCGGCGTGAAAGAAGATATGATGGGCGAAATCGTTGAAATGATTGACCTCGTACTTGCCAACCCCGAGAACGACAGCGTAATCAAGACAGTTCGCGAGAAAGTAAACGAAACAATGGTGAAATATCCCATCTTCGGTTGGTAATAACCTTTCTCTCAAAGAAAATACAACAGAGACTGTACCTTTCGGTGTAGTCTCTGTTATTATTATATATGATTCGTACGGATAGATAGGGGGAGAAAAAAATTTCGGTGTACCTTGCGATACACCGAAACCTATATCTTATTAGTCACGACCTACAACAGCCTCAAGTTCTTCTACTGTAATAGGAATGTGCTTATCGCCACCGATGCAACGACAGCCATCTTCGGTGATGAGCAAGTCGTCCTCGATGCGTATGCCACCAAAGTCGTAATAGTCGGCCAAGCGGTCATAGTTGATAAACTCTTGACACTTACCCTCTTTCTTCCATTGCTCAATAAGCGCAGGAATAAAGTAGATACCCGGCTCATCACTCATTACAACACCGGGGCGCAATTGCCATGTGCTACGATAGGTACAGCACGCCAACTCGGCAGCTCGAGGAGCAAAACGAGAAAAATCGAAATTATACACATTGCCACGCTCGCCTATTGCTTCACAATCATGTACATCTATACCCATACCATGTCCCAATCCGTGAGGCATAAGCATAAACATGGCACCGGCAGCTACTGCCTCCTCGGGATTACCTTTGAGCAGACCTAAATCGGTGAGGTCGCGTGCCATCGAGAGCAACGAAGCATTGTGCAAATCCATATAACGCATAGGACGAGCTATGTCGAGTACATGGTCGTGAGCACGCAATACAATCTCATAAATCTCACGTTGCTTGGTAGTGAACTTACCACTCACCGGATAGGTACGAGTGTGGTCCGAGCAATAACCACCGGCCAACTCAGCACCGGCATCTACGAGCAACAACTTGCCATTCTCCAAGGGATAGTCGCAACCAAAATTGTGCAAAATCTCACCATGTTGGGTTACGTGCGAATAGAACGACCATCCCCAGCCATGTTGCATAGCAATACCATTGATAGCACCAATGATTTCGCGTTCTATCACACCCTCGCGGCACATACGCATAGCGGTGGTGTGCATCTTGTATCCTACCTCAAAGGCTCGCTCCATTACAGCAATCTCCTCTTCGGTCTTTATTTCACGCATCACGGTAATGGCCGCCATAAGATCGTGCGAAGCTGTTTCGTTGACACGCTGTGCTGGTATGTCGAGTAGCGTTGACATATATATCAACTCCATACCACGAAACTGAGGCAAATAGTGTATAGTGCGACCTTGACGACGGGCTTCGGCAACAACATCGGCCACTTTATTGAGCGGGGCTGTGCGAGTCACACCCACTGTGGCTGCTTGCTCGGCCATTGAAGGCAGCGGACCGGTCCATATCATCTCTTCGATGGTAACCTCGTTGCCATAGAGCGTATCACAGTCGTTATCACAATCCATCACACCCACAAGGCGTGCTACATCGAGACCAAAGTAATAGAGAAACGATGACTCTTGACGAAATGCCATTGCATTTTCAGGAGCGTTAATGGCTGTATCGAGGTTGCCATTAAGAATAATTATTCCATTGCCCACCATACGGCGCAGACGGGCGCGACGGTCGGCATAGGTTTGTGCTGAAAACATAGTATTATCCTTTCTTTTATTAGTTACTTTAATTATAGGTAGTTGGTCAAAGTTACGGCTTTTATTTCTAACAATCACCTTGCGAGCAATTTTTTTTTTCACAAAGAGTCATTTTCATTCTATCGCATCAAAAAAGTTCATTCCGGCTGTTCCTTTGCATTGCCATAAGGCACTCAACATAATTGATAAAAGTATGAATAAAACAGAGAAAAAAACACCCAAAGATTTGCGAGGCTCTACCTCGCGCGAACGCCTGGCTCGCCGCATTATCGAGCACTATCCCGACCGCTGCTTCGAGTGTGAAGACGATGTGTACGATGCACTTGACGAGTATGCCTCAAATCTGAGTGAACACTACGAAAAGATGCTTAGCGACCACAACCGCCTCTCCAATCTGATGTATAGCAACCCCCGGGTAGGAGCTTTCATCTCGGATGTATCGGATGGCGAAGACGCTCTTGTTGCATGCGTGCGCTATTTTGGCAAAGAACTGCTCGAAAACAGTAGCGACAAAGAGAAAATGCACGCCATTAAACGTGCCAACGAAGAGTTTATCGAACGCAACAGATCATTCCAGGAGATGGAAGCTGCAATGCATCGCAACGTTGACAAAAGTGCCCGTTCTATTGAACGTTTTATGCAACGTAAAAAAATGAATGCCGAAGAACTCGATGAATTTCTTGACCGCACATTTCACGTTTGCCAGCACGTCTTTTCGGGCGACCTTAACGAAGATGTTCTCGAACTCTTATACAAAGGACTACGCTACGATACCGACTTGTCATGCGCCGAACATACAGCCGAAGTAAAAGGGCGCAACAAACGCATCGTGATGGAACGACGTGAAACGATAGGCGACAGACTCACCGATGTTCATAGCTCCGCCTCGACCAACAAAGAGCATAAGGGATACCGTCCTCCCCGCCGCCGTCCCAGCATTTGGGATATGTAACAACAATTCACATCAATCACTATAGGGCAACGTTACTCTTATTTTTTCACATAGCATCGCACACCCTTTAACCAAGCCTCAACGTATTGATGTTTCAAATAAAAATAGATACACAATTATATAATATATAGAATTATGCAAAAACTTTCAATTGAAAAAATCCGCATTATCGCTATTGCGACACTATCACTACTGTTATTGATTGCACTCTTGTGCGTTACCGGTTGCACCGATATGGGCCTATCACTCGCTGTTGTTCTTCCCGGTCTTACAGGTACACACATTGTCGATGAAGTTGCCACAACCTCTTTGGCCAAACAACACGCTCCGTCACTTTTGCAAAGTGAGATTGACGACAGAATCACAAAAATTCGTCCAATGTCAACACCTATCGACCAAATATCTCGTTACAAAGGTGCCAGAAAAGCCAACTCGATGATTGTCGATTACTACTCGGTAGATACCAAGCCCACACAATTCAAGGTACTTGAAGCCTACACCGAACCTACTGCCGACAAGGCCACAAGCAATCACACCCGAGCACGTCTTAAAGTAGAGAATTGCGACACATTGGTTGTCTCTGATACGCTTATGACATTTAGCATCAACGGCTACAAGCCCGATAGCGATGAGTCAAGCGATCAAGGACTTATGCTCTATGTTCTGTCAAAAGACATTGAAGCCGGCGAAATCGTTGTAATGGCAGTAAACGGCAAGAAAATTGGCAATATAAGCAACTGCGTTCCAAGCATTTACAACCAAATATCATTGGTAAGAATGGGACGTGCCGCAAGCGAGTTGGACGTACAGACTTCTCAATTTGAGGCACTTCCGGTCAAATCGCAGAACTATTGTCAAATTTTCAAAATGCAAATCGAACAATCTACTCTCCTCAAAATGGCCAACAAAGAGGTTGAATGGGACTTTTCGGACCAAGAAGAGGTTGCCATCTACGATATGCGATTGAGTATGGAGAAGAGCTTCTTGTTCGGTATCAAGCAAAACATTTTTGATCCCATCAAGAAAGAGGAAATCAGCCTCACAGGTGGTATATGGTGGCAAGCCGGAAAAGAGTACTCCCAAGATGTTTCAAATGGATTTACTCACGAGATGCTCATTGATATGATGCAGCAATGTTTTACCGGCAATGCCGGCAACAAACGCAAAATTCTCGTTGCAGGCTCCGACTTGATTGGCGTTCTCAGCAAAATGGAACACTACAAAACCACCACAAACGACAACACTATGATGAAATGGGGACTCGACTTCCACGAAATATCGTCAAAGTTCGGTAAACTCTATGTCATACACTCCGAGATTTTCGATGATTGCAACCGCTCCAACTCGGGCCTCATTTTCGATCCCGAATATATTCAAAAGTGGTCACACGTACCTTTCGGCAGCCAATCGCTCGACCTCAAAAAAGCAGGTATTCGCAACACCGATGCACTGGTTCTCACAGAGGCCAGTTGTATGACACTGCGCTACCCCGATGCACACATGCGCGTAACTCTCTTCTAATAAATATCCTTTGCAGCCGGTCCCTCAACAGTAGGAGCCGGCTGCTTCTCCCCCCCTTCTTTCATTATGAATATATCAAGAAACGAAATTATCAGTAGAGTCAAAATCCTGATGGAAGAACTCACACCCAATTGGGATGGCACATTTGAACAATCGGAAGGTGTGCTTATAGACAACTATATAGATGGTGTATTAGACGAACAGTTAAGACTGCTGCTTATGACAGCCCCCATCACGATCTTGCCGGTTACAGAAGTAAGCGAGCAGCACACTGCAACACGCCGCAACGATGGCAGTGGGCGTATTACACTCATAGAGAATGTTATGCGTCCCGTATCGCTACAAATAAAGGGCTGGAAGGTGCCTGTGACACGCTTTATTGACGAGCGACATCCGCTGTACGAGCTACAATTCAACCGATACACTCGAGGTGGCACAACCAAACCCGTAGCAACGTTTACATTAGACGGACTGGGCAATAAGATTATAGACTATTTTTCCCTTCCGTCATCATCTACCACACACCACATAATGTCATTGCAATGCATACTTACGCCCGACGACAATGCTACAACCTACGACCTCAATCCGCAACTCATCGACACACTGGCTCGTCGTTGTGCCTCGGCCGTATATGACATTATGGGAAATAGGGCTATGGCCGATGTAATGCTCTCACATATTGCCATATAACAACGATAAATCTTAAATTATCTAAATATCTTTTATATTCAGCCTAAATATACTACATTTGCGCCCGTATTTTTCAAAAAAAGAATAAACAATCGAATCATTATTAATTAAAACATAGAATATGAAAAAATTTTTACTTACTCTTTGTGCCGGTGCTATCATAGGTACTTCGTTTGCCCAAGATCTAAAAGAGGCAAAACTCTACGTTCCTGAATTTGACGCACAATATATGGAAGGTGTTTATGGCACAATTTATGGCGTATCGGCCAATGGTGAATACGCTGTTGGTTACGATGATTTTGTAGGTAGTTGCGCCTTTATGTGGAGCCGCTCTACTTGTAAATTTGAAATGATCGATTTGGGTTCAATGTTGATGGACGTAGCCAATGATGGTACAGCCGTAGGTAACTACTTTGTAGAAATACCCGGTAATGAAAACGGAGCATTTGCCACTCGTCCCGGATACTACAAAGATGGTGTTTGGACTCCGCTCCCCATTCTCCGCGACGAAGCTTTGCTTACAGAGGCTACAGGTGAGTCGGATGATATGAATGGATGCGCAATGGCTATATCGGCCGATAAGAAATTCATTGCCGGATATATTACCGATTCATACGTTTACAAACTCTACCCCGCTTTGTGGCAATGGAATGATGAAACTCAAGAATACGATTTGGTAAATACCTTTGAAAACATTCAAGAAAGCATCGATGTCTTGGATTGCCCCTTCGGTTGGGTAGTAAAAGATATGTCGGATGATGGCTCTATCATCACAGGTTACTCAGAGTGGGGTAGCGGTGCTCGTAGCGCAGCTGTTATTATTGACGGCGAGGAAATACGCCTTACTTGCTTGAAAGATCCTTTAGAAATATATGAAGAGACAGGTGAAGATCTATGGCTCGATGCCGAAGGTTTTGCAACAGTGAGCGACAACGGTCAATACTTTGCCGGATACTACGCTGCATCGGCCAATCAAACAGGTCTTGCCGGTTTCACTTGGACTCAAGATCAAGAGGCTGTAGCATTTATCAATGAAGGTCAAATTCTTACCACAGTAGATAACAACGGTGTTGCATATGGTAGTATGTCGTTGATGGGTGCAGCTTCTATGTACAAAGACGGAGTAATGACCGCTTTGCACGACATCTATGCATGGGAAACTCCTCCCGGAGCACAATTCTCTACCATTTTTGCCAACAGCACTCAAGGCGAAGTATTGGGTGGTATTGCTATGGTAGGCTTCTCTATGGGTAGTATCCAAGTTCCTGCCGTATTGGTAACAAACCCCAAAGAGACAGATGCTGTTGAAACCGTAAAAGGCAACAACAACAAGGTATATATGGCTTCAGGCTGGGCATTTATCGATGGTGAATACAATGCTGCACGTGTGTACAACGTACAAGGTGCACTCGTAGCTGAGGCTACCGAAGGTAACATCGATATGAACAACCTCCCCGCAGGTATATATGTTATCAGCATTGATGGCGTAGCTCACAAAGTTGTGAAGTAATTTAATATACATATATGACAAAAAATGGTGCGTTGACAACGCACCATTTTTATTTTACCCTATATAATTTTACACCTCAAATTACTACAACAAGGCAATCATTTACCGCCTATCATCTGCAAGAATTCGGTCTCGCTGATAATTTTTATACCCAGTCGAGTCGCCTTTTCGAGTTTGGCAGGCCCCATATTGGCTCCGGCAAGGAGGTATTGTGTTGCTCCCGATACCGATGCCACGTTGCGACCACCAAAGCGTTCTATAAGAGCTTTGTATTCATCGCGCGAATGATGCTCAAAAGTTCCACTTATCACAACCGAAGCTCCATTTAAAATATTCTCGGCAGGTGCCGACTCCGGTTTTTCCTCTACCCGCATCTGCACTCCATATTGAGCCAATCGCTCTATAAGCAATAGATTGTCTATATCATTCATATACTCTACCACACTCATGGCTATACGCTCGCCAATGTCGGGTATAGCAGTGAGTTGCTCAACCGTTGCATCGCGCAATTGCTCCATCGACTTCATCGATGAAGCCAATCGTTTGGCCACTGTTTCGCCTACAAATCTTATTCCCAGAGCAAACAACACTCGTGCAAAAGGCACTTCGCACGAACGGGCTATCGAATCTACAATATTCTGCGCCCATTTACGGCCTTGCAGTTTCAAGGCAGCTACATCATCTACCGTAAGAGTATAGAGGTCGGCAACATTATTAATCATACCTCGGTCATAGAATTGTGCAACTGTTTCTGTACCCAAAGAGTCAATATTCATTGCCTTGCGAGCGATAAAGTGTTCTATACGCCCCTTTATTTGCGGCGCACAGTGATTGCTATTGGGACAGAACCAAGCAGCTTCTCCCTCCTCTCGCACAAGAGGTGTACCACACTCAGGGCAGTTACGCACAAACACAACCGGTTGGCTATCGGCCGGTCGGCTATCTACATCTACAGCCGTAATCTTAGGGATAATCTCACCACCCTTCTCTACATGCACCATATCGCCAATATGCAGGTCGAGCGAGCGTATTATATCTTCATTATGCAAGCTGGCACGACGCACCACCGTTCCCGACAGCTGCACAGGTTCAAGATTGGCCACCGGTGTCACCGTTCCGGTACGACCTACTTGGAACGACACAGAATTGAGGCGTGTCACAGCCTCCTCAGCCTGAAACTTGTATGCAATGGCCCAACGGGGCGATTTGGCGGTATATCCAAGTTCCTCTTGTTGCTCTTTCGAGGCAACCTTCAGCACAATACCATCAGTTGCCACCGGCAAGTTGCGTCTCTCCACATCCCAATAGTCTATAAAGGCCTTTATCTCCTCGAGATTATGCAATACCCGCATCGTGTCGCTTACCTTGAAACCCCACTGACGAGCACACTGCAGGTTGTCGTAATGGTTATCACAAGGCAGATTATCGCCCAACATATAATACAGATAGGCATCCAATCCACGCGATGCTACGATAGCCGGGTTTTGTAGTTTCAACGTACCGGCAGCGGCATTGCGAGGATTGGCAAACAAGGGTTCTTCTTGTTGCTCACGCTCCTGGTTAAGCTTTTCAAAAGTACTCCAAGGCATCAATACCTCGCCACGTATCTCAAAGAATGGCGGATAATCATCTCCTTTGAGCACCAAAGGTATGGTACGAATGGTACGAACATTACGTGTAACATCATCACCCATAGTACCATCGCCACGCGTAACGGCACGCAGCAAGCGACCATTCTCATAGATGAGCGAAATAGACGTACCATCAAACTTCAACTCACCTACTATATCAAACGGTGCATCACCCAAACCCTGCTTGACGCGCTCATAGAAAGCAGCAACCTCTTCAATAGAATAGGTGTTGCCAAGCGACAACATAGGATAGATGTGAGATACTTGCGTAAAGGCACGATTTATATCACTACCTACACGCTGTGTTGGCGAATTGGGCAATGCATACTGCGGGTATTCCAACTCGAGCTGCTGCAACTCCTGCATCAGCATATCGAAGTCGCGGTCACTTATTGTAGGTGCATTCAGTACGTAGTAATTATGATTATGCTCCTCAAGCATTCGGCTCAAGCAGGCAATTCGTTCTTGGGGATTATCTATATTTTTCATACTGCGAATATACAACATAAATGCGACAAAACGAACACCTTGATGATGATTATGTAATACTATCATAACAAGATTGATAGCTATTATACCACTCTACATACGGCAGAGACTCTCTATTCGCTATTTTTTTATTACCTTTGCACATCATTATGCAATGAAGCATAGAACAATTACATAATACAACAAGCATAAGATTTCACCTCAATATAATCGTAGGAAGATGAAGGTATTGAAATTTGGAGGAACCTCGGTAGGTTCGGTAGAAAGTATCAAGAACGTAAAAATGATTGTTGAGCAATGCGATGAAAGTGTCATCGTAGTTGTATCGGCATTGGGTGGTATTACCGACAAGCTCATTGCTACCGCCAATATGGCAAGTACCGGTGATGCCAACTATACAGCAATAATGCAAGAGATACGCAACCGACACAGCGATGTGATAGAGGGTGTTGTTCCGGTACAATATCGCGAGCAGATAAAGGAAACGGTAAACCTTATGCTCGATGAACTTAACAATATATACAACGGCATATACCTTATCAAAGATCTTTCGCCTAAGACACTCGATACCATCGTAAGCTATGGCGAACGACTCTCATCGACCATTTTAAGTCGTGTTATTGAAGGTATTACGCTCTTCGATTCTCGTTCGTTCATCAAGACCGAGACTCAATTCAACAAGCATACAGTCGATTTTGATGCCACCAATCGCCTCATTGCCGAGGCATTTGCACAACAGCCTCATCGTGCGCTCGTACCGGGCTTCATCTCATCCGACCTCAAAAGTGGTGACACCACCAACTTGGGACGCGGTGGTTCGGACTACACTGCCGCCATACTGGCTGCTGCTCTCAATGCCAATAAATTGGAAATATGGACCGATGTAGATGGTTTCTTAACAGCCGACCCTCGTGTTATCAGCTCGGCATACGTTATTGAGAAGCTCACTTTTACCGAGGCTATGGAGTTGTGTAATTATGGTGCAAAAGTCATTTATCCGCCCACTATTGCACCGGTATATCACAAAAACATACCCATTGTTATCAAAAACACCTTCAACCCTACAGCTCCGGGCACACTCATCAACAACGATAACGATCCCAAAAGCAAAGCCATAAAGGGTATATCTTCGATCAACGATACTTGCCTCATTACCGTAACCGGAATTGGTATGGTAGGTGTTATAGGTGTAAACTCGCGCATCTTCAACTCTTTGGCACAGTCGGGTGTCAACGTTTTTATGGTATCGCAGGCATCCTCCGAAAACAGCACGACCTTTGCCGTACGCAATGCCGATGCCGACTTGGCAGTAGAGGTACTCAATAAGGAGTTTGCTTCGGAAATAGAACAAGGTGAGATGAGTCCTGCTCGAGCCGAAAGAGATTTGGCTACAATTGCCATTGTGGGTGAGAATATGAAACAAGCACCCGGCATTGCCGGTAAACTTTTCGGAACATTGGGACGCGGTGGTATCAATACGATAGCTTGCGCTCAAGGTGCTCAAAAGATGAACATCTCTATCGTTATTAAATCTTGTGACCATCGCAAAGCACTCAATGCCATACACGATTCGTTCTTCCTATCCGGCTCTCAGGTACTCAACCTCTTTGTTATGGGAGTGGGCAGTGTAGGTAGCGATCTCCTTAAACAGATTGCCAAGCAACAAGACAACCTCCTGCAAAACAAGGCTCTGTGTCTGCGTGTAATTGGTATTGCCGACTCACACCATTGCCTTTTCAATCGCGATGGCATAGACCTATCGACCTATCGCGAACAACTTGATGCATCAGACATAATCTCTACCCCCTCATTCTTTAAGGAAGAGATTTTCCGTATGAATATGTTCAACTCGGTATTTGTCGATTGTACCGATAGCAGCGATGTCGCAGCACAATATTACGACATCCTATCGCACAATATATCGGTTGTTGCATCTAACAAGATAGCCGCATCGAGCAGCTACAACAACTATATAATGCTCAAAGAGACTGCCAAAGCGCGCGATGTGAAATTCCTTTTTGAAACCAACGTGGGTGCCGGTCTGCCCATTATCAATACAATCAATGCTCTCACCAACAGTGGCGACAGCATTCTACACATCGATGCCGTATTATCAGGTACTCTCAATTATATTTTCAACACCATCAGTCCCGAAATACCCTTGAGCAAGGCCATACGCATGGCTCAAGAAGCCGGATACAGCGAAATAGATCCACGAGTAGATTTGAGTGGAAAAGATGTATTGCGAAAATTGGTAATCTTGGCTCGTGAAGCCGGATATGCCATTGAGCAGGAGGATGTAGAGATTGAACAATTCATCCCACAAGAGTACTTCGAAGGCAATCTCGATGGTTTTATGCAACACATAGAAGCTATGGATAGCGACTTTGAGAAGATGCGACAACAATATAGCCAAGAGGGTAAACTGCTACGCTATGTAGCTTGCCTTAATGATGGCCATGCCAAGATTGGCCTGCAAGCCGTCGATAGCAACCATCCCTTGTACCAATTGGAAGGTAGCAACAACGTCATCCTCATTACCACAGAGCGTTACCGCGAATATCCTATGATTATCAAAGGATATGGTGCGGGAGCCGGTGTAACAGCTGCAGGTGTATTTGCCGATATTATCAGTATTGCCAATATCCGATAAACTATGAGACCGATTGCACAACTTGCAGCCATCATTATTGCCTTTATATGCATTGGGTGTACTCCGCGCAAAGAATTTCGTGAAATGGTATGCTATGAATTGCATACCCCCTACTCGGTTAAATATGAGGCCACACAAAATCTCGAGAACGACATACGCCAAGTGATGCGCGACTATTACCATGCTATCAACCCTTTTGATAGCACATCTATTATATCACACGTCAATCGCAACGAGGATATTATAGTCGATAGCATTTTTACAGTCGTATTTAACACAGCGATGCACATAGCAGAGGCCACCGATGGTGCGCTCGATGTTACCTGTGCGCCCTACATCAATGCTTGGGGATTTGGGTTCAAAACCGATAGTACCTCCGTAACACAAGCGTTGTTAGACAGTATGAGCCAATTTGTAGGCTACCGTAAAGTAGCATTGACCGATGGTAAGATTGTAAAACAAGACACTCGCACCATACTCAACTTCTCGGCTCTGGGCGATGGCTGTGCTTGCGACCTTATAGCACATATGCTCGATAACCATGGGGTAGAAAACTATATGATAGAGGTAGGCGGTGAGGTACGAACATCGGGACACAACCCTCGCGGCGCAGCTTGGCACATTGGCATTGTCACCCCCGAAGATGATCCCAATGGCACCAACAACGATTTGCAAGCCATAGCCCAACTCGATGGTCGATATGGTCTGGCCACAAGTGGCAACTACCGCAACTACTACGAGCGCGATGGTCGCAAATATGGTCACACCATCAACCCGGCAACCGGCTATCCGGCCGAGCAAGATATACTCAGTGCTACTGTTATTGCCCCCACTTCGATAGAAGCCGATGCGTATGCAACCGCACTTATGGTTATGGGACGCGAAAAGGCTCGTACGATAGCAGAGGAGCATAAAGAGTTGGCTTACTACCTCATTTACATTGACGAGAACGACTCTATCCGCACCGAGCAGTCACCTTCATTCGATAAGTTCTTGTCCAGATAATCCCAACAGAAGGTATCATCTCAGTTCCATCAACATATGCTTGATTGCATACCATGGATGGCGCAACAACATACGTGGGCCGGCATAACGCATCACAGCACGCATTTGCTCGCGCATATCGGGCTTGTAACAGTGTATTTTACACAAGCGACAAGTACTTTTTCCATCGCCAAACGGGCACTTCGACAAGCGTGCGTGCGCATAGCTCAACAATGCTCTACACGACTCGCACAATGCGGTATTGCCCTCTTTATATCTACAGTAGAGTCTTATCATCAACTCCACCACTCGTTTTTCTTCTTCGATTCTACTCATAATAACAGAAAAAACAGGTAGGCGAAGATAGCAAATCTCATTATAAAAAGCAATCTATAAAGCAACTCGTTTTTATTTTGCAACCTGTGCATATATAGCTACAATCACATTACAACAAAAACGGGAAGCTACCGTATGGCAACTTCCCGCATCTGTTTTCGAAATATTATTTAAGTCCATTCATCATAGTTGATAGATGTGAGATAGCAATTATAGTAGTGTATGGCTACATAATATTTACCCTCATACTCATGAATAGAAAGACTTACTATTTTCTTCTTATCGCCACCCTCATAGAATTTTGCCTTATACATTTTGTCTTTATTCATTTCATTGGCAACACTCTCCTTGTTAGGTATTTTTTTATTGTCGGGATGAGCCACATATCTCGAATCATTTCCGTAATCGTCGAGCAACTCGTTAAATCTTAGTTTCACACCTATTTCGTCTAAATAGGCATGGCTATCGGTTTGGGGTTGAATTTGGATATGACACACTTGCTTTTTATCATTATCAAAGATATGCAATTTACTTGGCAATCCTTTAAAATCGCCCAACAACAAAGTCTTTCCGAACTTCGATTTTTCGTATCCTCTTGCCTGTAGAGCCACAACCATATCGTCTATAGAACCTTTAACCGGAATACCGAGGAAAATGGGCGCTTGAGGATCACTCTCCACATTTACCACTTCGATATTCTGTACAGGCTGACTCTGTTTTTGTTTTGAAAGGGCTGTTTTTGTTTGTGTCGAATTATTCTGTTTCTTTCCCGAAGTACTCTGAGAGGTTTTTGCATTTTGCGATGAAGTCTCCATCTCCGATGTCACCGGTCGAATACAGTAACTATTCGTACGATTTCCGATTGAGAAATGTGGGAATTGAGTAGCCTTACCACCCTCGGCCGAGAAATAGAGATTATATGAGTCATAGGTATAACCCCAATCTACATGCTCGGGAGTAGAGGTCCAATATACTCCTTTATCATTAAAATTAGACGAGAACTCAAAAATGTATTCGCTCAAATATTGGCCCGAAGAGAAGGGATCACAAGCCATACCTGTAGCGGGAAGAAAGAGCCAATTTCCGTTTATCTTGCTTGTCACCTTAAAACCCTTGCGTCCGTAGGCCGACACCCATTCCCACACGCAGTTATCCAACAACTCTTGGAAGTCGTTACGGCTGGGCATTCGCCATCTGTTACCCCATTCATATCGGGCGGCATCGTAACGTGTCTTGCCGGCAATATCAACAGCATTTTTTTCGCTATCCAAGTCGTTTTTCTTCGATTTTCGGTCGGTCGAGGGCGTAACTTCACCCCATGCATAGTATTTACCTATCTCATCGGGATTTTTAGCACCCACATTACATGTAGCCCATTTATTACCAGAAGGCAAGCCCAAATCTACCCAATCATAACCACTTGTTGTTCCCGAAACAGGAGTCTCAATATGGGTAGCCTTGCCCAATACAGGACGAATAGCCAATCCGCAACAAAGCATAGCATCGCCCAACTCGCCTAATGCAGCTCCATAACGATACATGCAAGCACCTTTTGAAACTGGTGTAGAGGTCCAATAATTACCGCAAGTATTGGGATTGTCATGCTCGTTACCATACTTATAGCCTGTAGCCGGAAGGAAAATAGATTTTTTTGTCATTGGACTGGTAAATCTCACGCCCCAACGACCTCCCTCTTTTTCATACTTCCAATCACAGTAAAACACCAATTCGCCAAACTCTTGAGCTGTGGGCATACGCCATCCACCACCCCAATTTTTAGTAGCAGCATCAAAGGCAAAATCGCCTGCAATGTCGTAATTTACATTCTTCAACTTGTAATTTGATTCGCTAAAAGTAGTCTTTGAGGTTATTTCGCCCCACGCATAGAGTTTACCCGGTTGAGAAGGCGATGAAGCATCAAGATTGCAGGTAGCCCAACGTGTTCCCGAAGGCAAACCCATATCTACCCATTGATGTCCTTTCTCTGTACCTGATGTAGGCCCATCGGCCATAAGAACAGTCTCAGTCAATGAACCCTGAATCTCCGACTTCGACTTTTGAGGTTGTGTAGATTGTGCAGGTTGTGATTGGTCCTGTTGTTTTTGCTCCTGCGTAGTCTTTGTTTTATCCTTTTTTTGTTGTTGGTTTTCCGATGACTCTGTCAAGGCTTTTTCAGCCTCTTTCTTCATCTTATTCACTTGCTTTTTGGCCTCTTTGTCTACCTCTTTTCTTATCTCTTTATCTATAGCTTTACCCAACTGCTTCAAAAAACCTTGCGCAGTTGCATCTACAGTTGTAAAAGACAATAGTAGAGAGAATGCCAGAATAAATAGTCTTCTCATAGTTATAATATTTTATTGATACTTTGAACCTATTTGTTTATTGACCGAATACCCCAATTCAAGGAGATTGATTTTCACAAAATCTATTTGGCAAATGTAGCGAAAATCTTTCAGGATTTAAAAGAAACGTAGTATTACTATTCACAATCATAAAAAATCGGCAAATTCAATGCAATTAAATTTCATTGAATTTTCCGTTTGATTTATCGTCTTTATACATTAATGATGACCGGGAGGTGGAGGTCCGAAACCAGGACCAAACTGACCGCGCATTTGGGGTTTGTCCTTGCCAAAGGTGTTGAAACGATAGCTGAACGAAATCATACAATAGCGGCCCAGTGTGTTATACTCAACATCTTCGAGGTAGTTACCGGTAACGGTACGTTGTATATTGTTCGATTGGTTGAGCAAGTCAACACCCTTGAGCATAATGGTTGCATTCTTACCGGCAAGGAACGAATATGATATTTGCGCATTCCACAACCACACATCTTGATTGTAGCCATCGGTATAACCTTGATTGCCCGAATAGCTGATATCGCTGTTGATAGACAAACCTATAGGAGTATTTACCGTAAAGCTGTATGTACCGCCATATCCATGTACCGTACGGTTATTGCCTGTTTGAACGGTGTTGCGCACGTATTGCAAATTGTAACGACCGCGTAGTTCGGTATCGAAATAGGTACTGCGGAATGCCAACGAAATGCTCTCACCGGCCGAGATTTGGTTGGCTCGGTTGAGCTCATTGTTATTCTTACCGGCACTACTGCTATAACCCAATCGGGTGAAGTTGTTAAACTGCCAACGCTTGTCGCGGAAGGGCAAGGTTATCATAAACATACCATTTACGTTCCATACACCATCAACATTCTCATATGTAGTGACACGACCACCGGTCTCCGAGTTGTATTGCGTGGCCGATATAATACTGTTCATTGTATAGTTGGCTCGCAAATGCGCCATAATAGAGCGTTGAGTATTGGT
>JAFZDG010000092.1 GCA_017561285.1 Bacteroidaceae bacterium | reverse complement strand
TACACCCAATCCCGAAACCGATACGTTGACATCGATAGAGTTCAAATACTCGGGCAGGCTCATATTTTGATTGGGATCGACCACAAGAAATTCATCGGCATCGACACCAATTACCAAATCGTATTTCTCCTCGGTCATAAGACGAGCTGCTTGACGCGAAAGGAAACTTAAACGCTCTTTTTCCGACTTTACCACCATACCCGGTATACGAGGCTTCAGCTCGGTATATACACCTTCACAAAAATCGGGTACACGTTGGTCTTCACCATCAAAGTATATTCGCAAATTGGCACGTCCAAGTTGATTTCCGTAATATTCTACCCACTTGCGCAAATAGAACTCATCATTACGAACCATTGTGATAACACAAATTCTTTTCATAATACAAGTATAATATTTGGCAAAGATAATATATGAGCTATGAAAATACAAATATCATCTCATCAAAGATTGATATTGCGTCATTTTTTGTAAGTTTGCACTCACACCTACCTAAAGATATTTACAAATGAAAAGAATAGGTATATTATCAGATACACATGCACATTGGGACGAACGTTATGCCCAATACTTTGCCGATTGCGATGAGATATGGCATGCAGGCGATATTGGCAGTACAGAGGTTCTGGACCGGCTCGAAGCTATCAAACCGGTGCGAGCGGTATATGGGAATATAGATGGACACTCTATTCGCATACGCACAAAACAACATCAAAGGTTTGATATAGAAGGGGCTGCCATATGGATAACTCACATTGGAGGCTATCCCGGCAAATATGCTCGTGAAGTGATACCCGAAATCTTTCGTAACCCGCCCCAACTATTTATTTCGGGACACTCGCATATCACCAAGGTTATGTACGACAAGACACTCAATTGTCTCCATATCAATCCGGGAGCTGCCGGACTTTACGGGTTTCACAAGGTACGCACATTGGTAAGACTGGTGATTGATAACGGCAACTTCAGCGATTTGGAGATAATAGAGTTATCGAATAACAGAAAAGATAAAAACTTGTAAATAGCACCGATTATAAATCTCAACAAAAATAATAGGCCGAACGCTTATCTTCAATAATCTCGAATATCAATTGCAGTACCTGAGGAATCACTCGTTGCACCTCGGGCGAAAGTTGCATACCTATCGAAGGACTGCCATTGACACTTATGGCCAGCATATCTACTCGAGGTGCGCTGTTGTAATCTTGCATAGCATCGAACATATCGCGTACACCCTGTTCATGAGTAGCAAGCATCAATGGATAATCATCGGGGAAGCGAGGCGACAATCTTCGCACAGTTCCCACCGGAAATTCATCCATTGCAGCATCTATCAGTATAAGACGATTATACTCTTGTACAACCTCAACAAGAGCTTTATCACCAATACCACCATCCAACACATCTACCCCTTCGGGCATAACCAAAGATTTGAGCATATGTATGATATGAATACCCACACCCGCATCATTAAGAACTAAATTACCTATTCCCAAAACCAGAACTTTCTTCATTATTCGTTTCTTTATATTATAACATCGAGCGCCATCTATCACACGACAGCACCCTATACACTCCAAACGACCAAGCAAGACCAATTGTTCGGTTTGTGATATTATAAACCCTTTTATAATCTTAAATCTCATTTTAGCCTCAAAGGATATTGCATTTGCACAACTTATATTGTACCTTTGCGGTAAACTGATAAGAATAATTTATATAACAACAATTATGCAACGTATATCTGTTATTTATGCCATTATAGCAGTTATGTTTATACTGACATCGTGCCG
>JAFZDG010000091.1 GCA_017561285.1 Bacteroidaceae bacterium | reverse complement strand
TATATTGATAATGAGTACAAATAAAATGATAAAAGTTGGTATTACGCAAGGTGACATCAATGGCGTGGGATACGAGGTAATTCTCAAAACTCTTGCAGATGCACGTTTTGTAGAGTTGTGTACTCCGGTAGTATATGGCTCAGCCAAGGTAGCGGCGTATCATCGCAAGGCGTTGGATATGGAGCCTGTCAATTTCAATATAGCAACGAGTGCATCGCAAGTCGTTGATGGTCAAAATAATTTGATTAATTGTATTGATGAGGAGGTTAAAGTAGAGATTGGACACGTTACCGAGCAAGTAGGTCCGGCGGCATATGCCGCTTTAGAACGTGCGGTGGCCGATCTCGAAGAGGGACTTATTGATGTATTGGTTACAGCTCCCATCAATAAGCATACTATGCAAAGTGATGACTTTGCCTTCCCCGGACATACCGAGTATTTGCAAGAACGTCTTGCCGATGAGGGTGAAAAGGCTATTATGATTATGCTCAACGATACGTTGCGTGTTGCACTTGTTACAGGACATATGCCCATATCGCAAGTGGCATCATCGCTTACACAGGAGTTGATTGTGGAGAAATTGCAAATATTTGAGGAGTCTTTGCGCCATGATTTCGGAATACGCAAACCCCGTATTGCAGTGCTTGCACTCAATCCACATGCCGGCGAAAATGGCTTGTTGGGTGTTGAAGAGGCTGAAATAATTAAGCCTGCTATCGATGCGGTGAAAAGCAACGGTACGTTGTGCTTTGGTCCTTATGCCGCCGATGGTTTCTTCGGAACCTCTCATTATAAGCAATTTGATGGTGTATTGGCTATGTATCACGATCAAGGCCTTGCTCCTTTCAAAGCTCTTGCTATGGAAAATGGCGTAAATTATACGGCCGGATTGGCATATGTGCGCACATCACCCGATCATGGTACTGCTTATGATATTGCCGGTAAGGGTTTGGCATCGGAAGAGTCATTCAGACAAGCTATATATACAGCATTGGATATATATCGCAATCGTATCATTGATGATGAGGCTCATGCCTCGCCCTTGCGCCGTCAGTATGTAGATAAGAGTGGCGACCGAGAGGTACTCGACTTGAGTGGAGATAATGATGAATGATAAAACTTGGGAATAACAATTCTTTTATAAGATAATTATGGGAAACGAAAAATCAGAGAGAATACAGACCTCTTTTCTCAATAAAGCCGAGAAAGTTGCTTTGGTATGGTTGGCCGAGCGCCAGCCTCGCTGGGTGACATCAGATATGTTGACCTATATTGGTGTTGCCGGTGCTTTTATTTGTGCCGTAGGTTTTGCACTCGGTACTATTGATGTTCATTACTTGTGGCTGTCGTCATTTGGATTGTTTATCAACTGGTATGGCGATAGTCTTGATGGAACTTTGGCTCGTGTTCGCAACACACAGCGCCCCAAGTATGGTTTCTTTATCGACCACTCGCTCGATGTTGTGACCATCTGTCTTATGTGTGTAGGAGCCGGTCTCTCTCCTGTTTTCCGTTTGGATATTGCCTTGATGGTGTTGGCTGCCTATTTGGGCTTGTCTATTTCTACCTATATAGGTACTATTATCAAAGGAAAGTTCCTCTTGACCTATGCAGGCTTCGGACCTACCGAGTTGCGCCTTGTCATTATCCTGATGAATACAGTGTATATGTACATTGAGCCATTAAGAACAATGGCGTGGACTATTTGCAACCAAACATTCCATTTCTTCGATGTATTGGGCTTGGTAATTATCGTGTTGATGACCTTTATGTGGTTGGCTCAATTCTTGAAAGATCGTAAGATGTTGTCGGAACTTGATCCGTTGAAACCTTATAATCCTGACGAAAAGAAGTAAAAAAGAGAGTTACATTGCGCGTATATATTTTATACATTTTAAGTCGTTATCTTGGCACGGGTGTAGATACGCTCGTGCTTTGGTTGTGTTCCGACTTTATTTTCAGCGGCAACTACTTTGGGCGCAACGTCTTGTCGCCTATGATTTCTTTTGAGTTTGCTGTTATTAGCAACTTTCTATGTTCCTATTTCTTTATATGGAACAATCGTGTAGAGGATAAAAGCGTCAAAAGTTTCTTTAAGCACTTCATTGTGTTTAACATAGCGGCATTGTCGGGCTTTGCCATTAAAATGCTGTTTTTGCTTCTCTTTGAGCATATATATGGTTGGGATGTAATAGTATGTAATCTTGTGGCTTTGTGTATATCGGGTATTCTTAATTTCTTTATGGAGAAATTGATAGTATTTCGTAAACAAAAGGTGCAACCCGAGCATGAGTTGCTTAACGTTAACGAACTGGCCGAAATGTCCACTCTTTTCAGAGGCCGATGGGGGCATATGTTGGCGAAGTTGGTTATAGCATTGTGTGATGTGTCGAAGCTCAATGTGCTATATGACCAAGTGTATTTTGATAAAGGAGTAGAATGTGCCGATAAGTTGTTGCATTATATGGATTGTGACTATCTTATTGGCCAATCCGAGCGTGTGTCTCATCTGCCGGAGGGCGCATTTATAGTTGTTAGCAACCAGCCTTATGGCGCTCTTGATGCCATTATACTCATAGATATGGTGGGAAAGGAGCGAACCGATTTTAAATTGTTGGCCAGTCAAATGTTTTCCCGAATTAAACCGCTCAGTGAGAGTTTTGTATATACCGATATGGGAAGTGGTAGAGAGCGATATAGAGAGGCTTCCGAGCATCTTTTGCGAGGCTGTTCTTTAGGTATTTTCCCTTCGGGTGTCGGAGCGGACTATAAATCAAATCAGCGTAGAGTTGTAGACCGTCCCTGGGATATCGATACACTGCGTTTTATTCAAGAAGCCCATGTGCCCATTGTGCCCATACGCTTTTTAGATCGCAATTCACGTATTTATTATTGGTTGGGATATTTGGGGCTGCCATTGCGACTGTTGCGATTGCCATCCGAACTATTCAATAAGAATAAAGGACAACATCGTGTGGTAGTGGGCGAAATCATCACATTGGAAGAGCAGGGACGTTATGTGCGACCGGCCGATTTTCACGATAGATTGTGGTCGGCTATATACGATATGCCCATACCCGAAACATTTGTAGCACGCTCATCTATGCGTCATTAATATTTTGAATTTTGCCATCTTATAAATAATCAGCAAAAGGCTGCCCTCATCATCCAATAGGCGCAGCCTTTTGTGTAATCGTACGTTTGGGTTAATGAAGAGGGTGTTGTGTAAAAAATAATATTTTACGATAGACTATTCTTTCTTTTTATGACATAAATATGAGTGTTTATATTTTTTTTATTAAATTTGTAGGCTAATCAATATATACGAGATGAGTCAAAATTCATTACTTACTAAACTTAAAGACTTACAGTTACGATTTGAAGAGGTGGGTACACTAATTACCGACCCGGCTGTTATTTCCGATCAAAAACGATATGTAAAGCTCACGAAGGAATATAGTGACCTTGAAAAAATCAATAATGCCACTATTCGTTACGAAGGATTGTTGAACTCTATAACCGAAGCTCGAGAAATTCTCGATGTGGAAAATGATCCCGAAATGCGCGAAATGGCCAAAGAAGAGTTGGATAGTTGCCAAGCACAGATACCCGAAATGGAGGAGGAGATAAAGTTGTTGCTTCTTCCGGCCGATCCCGAAGATGGTAAAAATGCTATCGTTGAGATACGTGGTGGTACGGGAGGTGATGAAGCCGCCATCTTTGCCGGAGACCTTTTCCGTATGTACTCGAAGTATTGCGAAACCAAAGGTTGGAGCTTGAGCGTATCGAGCTTCAATGAGGGTACATCGGGTGGTTATAAAGAGATAATTTTTGCCGTTAACGGCGACAATGTATACGGAACAATGAAGTACGAGAGTGGAGTTCACCGCGTGCAACGTGTTCCGGCTACCGAGACACAAGGTCGTGTGCATACATCGGCAGCGACTGTTGCGGTATTGCCCGAAGCCGAAGAGTTTGATGTAGAGATCAATGAAGGCGAGATAAAGTGGGATACCTTCCGTTCGGGTGGCGCAGGTGGTCAGAATGTAAACAAGGTAGAATCGGGTGTTCGTTTGCGTTATGTGTGGCGTAACCCCAATACCGGAGTGTCGGAGGAGATATTGATAGAGTGTACCGAGACTCGAGACCAACCCAAGAACAAGGAGCGTGCTCTCTCGCGTCTGCGCACGTTTATATACGACAAGGAGCATCAAAAATATATCGATGATATAGCAGCCCGCCGTAAGACAATGGTATCAACCGGTGACCGTAGTGCCAAGATACGTACCTACAACTATCCGCAAGGACGCATAACCGATCACCGCATAGGTTACACCATATACAACCTCCCGGCATTTATGGATGGCGATATACAAGATTGCATAGACCATCTTATTGTAGCCGAAAATGCCGAGCGTATGAAAGAAAGCGAATTATAAATATTATTTCACACTATAACTCATAAAGTATTATGAATCGTCAAGAACTTTTCGAGAATATCTGTCGCAAGAAATCGTTTCTCTGCGTAGGTCTTGATACCGACATTCGCAAAATTCCTGCACATCTACAAGATCGTGAGGATGCTATTTTTGCATTTAACAAGGCTATTATTGATGCCACAGCCGATTTGTGTGTGGCATATAAACCCAATTTGGCTTTCTACGAAAGTTTGGGTTTGGCCGGATGGCAAGCCTTTGAAGACACCGTACGTTACATCCGTAGCGAGTACCCCGATATGCTCATTATAGCCGATGCCAAGCGTGGTGATATAGGTAATACCAGCGAGATGTATGCTCGCAGTTTCTTTGAACACCTCGATATACATGCTGTTACTGTAGCACCCTATATGGGCGAGGATAGTGTAAAGCCCTTCCTCAATTACGACAACCGTTGGGTTATTGTGTTGGGCTTGACATCAAACAAAGGCTCACACGACTTCCAGCTCACAGCCGATGCCAATGGCGAGCGCCTTTTTGAGAAAGTGTTGCGTGTGGCTCAAACTTGGGGTACTACCGACAATATGATGTTTGTAGTAGGTGCTACACAAGGTTCTTTGTTCGAAGATATACGCCGAGTAGCCCCCGACCATTTCCTCCTTGTTCCAGGTGTAGGTGCTCAAGGTGGCAGTCTTAGCGAAGTAGCCAAGTATGGTTTGAATGATCATTGTGGTCTTATAGTAAACTCTTCGCGCCAAATCATATATGCCGATGGTAGCGAAAACTTTGCCGAGGCTGCACGTGCTCAGGCTCTTGCCGTACAACAAGAAATGGAACAAATACTTAAAGAAAGAGAACTTATATAATAATATTCAATAACCTTCAAAAACGAGAAATTATGAAAAGCGTAAAAGGAACACAAACAGAGAAAAATCTTCTTACTTCATTTGCCGGCGAAAGCCAAGCACGTATGCGTTACAATTACTTTGCAAGTGCTGCAAAAAAAGAGGGATATGAGCAAATAGCAGCTATCTTTGAGGAGACTGCTAACCAAGAGAAAGAGCACGCAAAACGTATGTTTAAATATCTCGAAGGCGGTATGGTTGAGATTACAGCATCATATCCTGCCGGCGTAATAGGTACAACTGCCGAAAACCTTCGTGCAGCAGCTGCCGGTGAGAACGAAGAGTGGACAACCGACTATCCTCACTTTGCCGATGTTGCAGCCGAAGAAGGATTCCCCGAAATTGCAGCAATGTATCGCAACATAGCTTTGGCCGAGAAAGGTCACGAAGAGCGTTATCTTGCTTTCTTGGCAAATGTTGAGAATGGTACTGTATTTGAGAAAGCCGAAAGCACTGTATGGCAATGCCGCAACTGTGGTTTCATTATGGAAGGCACAAAAGCACCCAAAGCATGTCCTGCTTGCTTGCATCCCCAAGCATACTTTGAGGTTATGAAAACCAACATCTAATCTCATTTGTTCAATTATAAAGACGTAAAACTAACGGTTATGCAAACAATAGATAAATTTAACTTCGCCGGTAAACGAGCCATTGTGCGTGTCGATTTCAATGTGCCATTGGACGAGAATGGTCATATTACCGATGATACACGTATTCGCGGTGCTTTGCCTACATTGAAGAAGATACTTGCCGATGGGGGCAGCCTCATTATTATGTCGCATATGGGCAAACCCAAGAAAAATCCCGATATGAAGTATTCATTGGGACAAATCGTAGATGCTGTATCGGAGCAATTGGGTGTTAAAGTACAATTTGCACCCGACTGTATGAAAGCCGATGAGGCTGCCGCAGCGCTCAAACCCGGAGAGGTTCTTATGCTCGAAAACCTTCGTTTCTATGCCGAAGAGGAGGGCAAACCTCGTGGAGAGTTTGCTACCGAAGAGGAGAAGAAGGCTGCTAAGGCTGCTATGAAAGAGCCTCAAAAAGAGTTTGCCAAGCATCTTGCTTCGTATGCCGATTGCTATGTAAATGATGCCTTCGGTACAGCGCACCGTAAGCACGCATCTACAGCTATCATTGCCGATTATTTCGATGCCGACCACAAAATGCTCGGATATCTTATGGAAAAAGAGGTTGAGGCTGTTGATAATGTATTGAGCAATATCAAACGTCCCTTCACTGCAATTATGGGTGGCTCGAAGGTATCTACCAAGATAGGTATCATCGAAAATCTGATGGATAAGGTTGATAACCTCATCCTTTGTGGTGGTATGACTTATACATTTGCAAAGGCTCAAGGTGGTAACATCGGTAAGTCTATTTGCGAAGACGATAAACTCGATCTCGCTCTTGATATTATAGCTCAAGCCAAGGCCAAAGGTGTAAATCTTGTGCTCGGTGTTGACTGTGTAGCCGGTGACGATTTCTCAAACGAAGCCAATACTCAAGTTGTACCTGTAAACAATATTCCTGAAGGTTGGGAGGGTATGGATGCCGGTCCCAAAACTCGTGAGTTGTTTGCCAATGCCATTCGTGGTTCAAAGACTATCCTTTGGAATGGTCCTGCCGGTGTATTTGAGTTTGATACATTCTCAGGTGGTTCACGTGCAGTTGCCGAGGCCATTGCCGAGGCAACCAAAGAGGGTGCTTTCTCGCTCATTGGTGGCGGTGACTCAGTAGCTTGTATCAATAAGTTTGGTATGGCCGATCAAGTATCATACATCTCTACCGGTGGTGGTGCATTGCTCGAGGCTATCGAAGGTAAAGTGTTGCCTGGTATTGCTGCAATCAAAGGCTGATAAATAACAGTTTAACATAGAATGGGATGTACCAAAATAAAGAGGGGGTACATCCCATTTCTTATCTGTAAGTATCAATAAAAATACCGCGTCATAAAGGGAATGGCGCGGTATTTCTTTTCGGCAGCAATATGTCCTATAAAGTTATTTTACTTCCAAAGCCTGCTTGATGAGTAACAACTGATAGTCGTAGAAGTTGCGGGTATAACTATCGGTTGTATTGGCGCGAGCCTGTTGGTAAAGAACTTGAATTTTCTTGAGAGCTCCCAGCATATAGGGTGCAGCCTCAAATTTGTTGAAGCCGGGAGTATCGTAGGTCATACGTGTAAAATCATCGGCCTCGTTATCCTCATTGTGTTGGCAGGTGTAGTGGCTGCAAGGTAGGGTGGGAGCTTGCTCAAAGAGTCTGTCATACTCTTCGGCCAACGCCGTCTTGTCGGCAACTTTTGTTCCGGGATTGTAGTGAGCAATGAGCTCGCGGATAACAGCACTTTGCATATCGCACTCTACCAGCGAAAGATTCTTGCCGGCTTTTGTGTCGGCAAAGACTTCATTAACCAACTCGTTGAGATATTGGTTGACAGTGTAGTGTGTTGAGGGAGAGAGTCGGCCACCTTCATACACGCGATAGAGTACATCTTTGCTCAACAAACGACCAAACATTGATGTGTGTAGTGTTTGATATGCATCGAGCGGAAGTCCCAATTGTAGCAACAATGAGTCGGGCATAAGCCATTGGCGGTAACTGCGGTTTTGCTTCATCAGCCATTGCAGGGCCTTGCGTTGTTGTGCTTTATTGATATACTGATAGGGCATCAAGCCATCGCCTTGGCGCACTTCTTTATACTCTATACCACCAATGTAAGGAACTACGTGGCCTATGTGACGGCGATATTGCGATACGATAGCCGAATAGGTTGTAACCATATTATCATAATCTTCACCCTCTTCTTTGAGCCAGTTGAGCATATTGGCGGTGATGATGCGCAAATTGCTGATGGCGTAGTCGCCGGCGCGCAAATGGTCATTGCCGAGGTCTTCGGTTTGGTCGGTTGGATCGATGGTAGTGGGGAATTGTTGTGCGCCAAATTCAAACATAGGATCGTTGCTCTTAGCGTTGATAAGAGCAGTCAGGTATTTGCGCTCATCCTCAGGGCTATTGATATCGGGATAGTAGCGGTATCCCCATTCAACGGCAAAGATGTCGTGGACACCCAAGATGGGTGGAGTGAGGCGTACGCCGCGCTCGTAGTCGCCGGGCTGTGCTACAAAGTTGTTGCGGGCATAGTCCATAATACTGGGTGTAGTGCCATACTTTTGAGTGAATGAAGGACTGCGAAGTGAGTCTATCGGGAATGAGTAGCTGGCTCCCATATTGTGCATAAGACCTATGGTGTGGCCTATCTCGTGTGAAGCAACATAGCGTAGAGACTCGCACATTACATCATCGTCAAAGATGTTTTTGCGAACACGCTCGTCAACGGCAGCCGTTTGAGTAAATCGCCAATTGTGTACCAACGACAGGATGTTGTGAAACCACAATACATCGGCTGTAAGTATCTCACCACTGCGAGGATCGACGTAGCTGGGACCACGAGCATTGGCAATAGCAGTTGTGGCGTATTTAACGCAACTATATCGCATATCATCGGGGTTGAAATTGGGATCTTCTTCGGGTGAGGGGTAGTCGCGAGCGATGATGGCATCTTTAAAACCAGCCTTCTCGAATGCTGTTTTCCAGTCTTCAATGCCTTGACGAACGGTAGCACGCCATTTGACGGGGAATGCCGTATCGACATAAAATACGATGGGTTTGGCAGGAACGACCAGCTCGCCACGTAGATATGCTTCGCGATCCTCTTCACGAGGCTCTAAGCGCCAACGATGTATAAATGTTTCGTTATCGACTTTATCAATGCTGCTCGAAAAGATGTTTTTGGTGGTTGAGAAATATCCCACTCGCTTGTCGCGCAGGCGAGGCATCATAGGCTCTTCGGGAAGAAGAACGAGCGAACGATGCATCGTGAGGGTAAGCGCCGTATTGTCGGTAAAACTGATAACCGAACGTATCTCGATGTTATTGGGAAAATTCTTGATGTTTTCAAAGTGTCCTTTTCCTCCTTTGTGACGGTCTTTTTTGGCTATTTCGCCTTGCGGGTTGATGATGTCGTTGTTTTCGTTGAAGAACTTGGTTACATTCACCACCACCGCTTTTTTATTGTCGCTTTTAGCCTCTATTTTAAATGAAGCTACAATGGGATCTATAAAATTTTTATTAAACGAGGGGGTTATCTCGTCACCTTCGGCCACAACGTTGCGTACTTGTGCCCTATGCAAGAAGACCATTTGCTCATTGCGACTGAAGCGTATCATCGTAGGCCTACCTATCATCTGTCCGGCAACGATTTTTGTGGGATCGCTGGTGGCTGCCAAGCGATTGGAAATGAGATAGTCGCGACCTAAGAGTGAATCGGGTATCTCAAAATAGAGCTCATTCTTGTCGTTGAGGTAGGTGGTAAACAATCCTTCTTGCTTTTGACACTCCTTGATGAGTTTGCTGTATGCAGTCTCGGGAGGTGTTTCTACTTGTTCGGTCTTGCCTTTTTTCTTCTCTTTTTTCTTGGGAGCGGCGTATGCCGTTGCTCCACTCATCGATATGATTGCTATGAGCAACCACGAAAGTAATAGTGTACGTTTCATTGGTATAGTGTTTTATGTGTTATACATATTATTGTTACAAACATAGCGATTATATTTCAATATTGCTGCAAAATTTATGTTTTTTAGTTTAAAAGACAATATTAATAAACCATATTATTACCCAGATTCTTTCGTTTTTGTACATTGAGAGTATTATTTTGTACATTCTGCGCGAATAAACTTTGTGATATAAATAATGAGAAGTATATTTGCTTTGAGAAATATGTTATGAAGAAACAACTGATTATATCAACATCAATCGACTTGGTGCGTATAGCACCCGAGCGCATTGTATATATAGCATCGGATGGTAACTACTCTACCTTGATACAGTCCGATGGAGAGATGCGTATGTTGTCTTTTCAGTTGGGGCAGATAGAGAAGATGATTTCTTCGCAACTTGGTAGCGATGGAAATATCTTTATCCGCATAGGCAAAAGCCTGATTATAAATCGTTCATATATATACTATATAAATATTTCCAAACAGAAACTTACGCTGTCGGATGTGTCATCTTTTAGTCACACCGTAACGGCCTCGAAAGAGGCTCTCAAGCAGTTGAAAGAGTTGTTGGAAAAAGAGTGTAAATAATGATGAAGGAACAAAAAGAAATACGAGACGACCAAATACGCGTTCTGGGTGAAGTAGAGCCGCAAGGTTTCTTTGAACGCTACAAGTGGATTATACTCATAGCCTCAGCAGTAGTTGTGGCTGTGGGGGCTTTGTTGTTGGTATTGAACCACAAAAAGCAGCAAGCCGATACCGTTCATGAACCGGCATTGTTTGAACCTGTAACTACGGTAGAGGTAGTAACCGATGTGCGAAAAAAACTGGGTATTGCAGTGGATTCGTTAGCGGCAGGGTTTACAGAGTTACGCGATACGCTTATAAATGATATACCTTTGCGACTTTATATTCCGCACAATGCCGATATGTCGTTGCATATAGGTCGTATGGATAAGAGTGATACGAGTGTTGTATATGTAGCTCAAGCAGCCGATGTGCGGGCCGATAATGGTGGTATTGTAGGTGCTTTTGTATTGAAGGGTGTGCCTCGTGCGTGGGGCTTGTCGAAAAAAGGCTTTTGTGCCTCGATCGATGGCAAAGTGACTGTGGGTGTAGCCGAAAACTCGCCACTTTTTGAGCAAGCCACTGAGAGAGAGGGTTACTTTTTCAGGCAGTATCCACTTGTGAAAGATGGTGCTGTAGTTGATAATGAGTTGAAGGGTAAGGCAATACGCCGGGCAGTGTGCGACCGCATAGGCGAGATATTTATGGTAGAGACCGGTACGCCCGAGTCGTTACATGATTTTGCACAAGCATTGGCCGATTTGGGTGTCGATCAGGCCATCTATCTCGTTGGTTCATCGGCCTATGGATGGGCCGTAGATGCAACCGGTACAGTGCACGAATTTGGCGAAGATAATTATTACAAAGGTCGTCGCCGTATGCCCAAGAATACAAGTTATATTGTGTGGCGTAGAAAATAATGCGTATTGTAAAACAAATCTTTGGGGTTCTCTTGCCGGTTTATTTAGGTCTAATAATCCTCTTGATTATACAATAGCTACCAATCAACGCGGTTGTGGAAATGACGAAATAGTATAGCAAAAGGTATTTTGTACAATCTCAAAACAATTTCGTACAGTCGAGAAAAAAAGGCTCGGCTGTACGATTTCTTTTTATGAAATTTGTGTCAAGAAACAGTAAAACAGATCCTATGAAACGAATCATTACAAATGTATTAATCCTGCTTGCAGTTGCTGCAATTGTTGTCGGTTGTGCGCATAAGAGCGAGTCGCCTTCGGCGCAAGGTGATGATGTTGCCTATGCCAAGCATAACTCGGTTTACTATTGGAAAACAACTTTTGCTCTCGATTCAACCGAACAGACCTTTTTGCAACGTCACCAAATCGACCGCATTTATTTGCGTATGTTCGATGTCGCAGTAGAGCATAACTACAATACGCAAGCTGCCGAGGTGGTACCTATTGCCACAACAAAGTTTATATCGTCTATACCCGCCGGTGTAGAGATTGTACCTGTTACGTATATCACCATCGAAGCCTTGCGACTGATGCGTGGTAAAGAAAATGAATATGCCCAGCTTATTGTAGAAAGATTGTTGGCTATGTGTTCCTATAACGAGTGTGGTGCCATTGAGGAGTTACAGATAGATTGCGACTGGACGCAAACTACCGAGAGCAGCTATTTTATACTTTGCGATTGTGTGAAGCAACTCTTGCAGAAAAGGGGCATTGCGTTGAGTGTGACCATTCGATTGCATCAGTTGTGTGGTGAGGTGCCGCCGGTAGATCGAGGGGTGTTGATGCTGTATAATACAGGCACATTGAAAAAATATGAAACACGAAACTCTATACTCGATATTAAAGATGTAAAAATCTATGTCAAGTTTATGCAGTATGGATTGCCATTGGATTATGCTTATCCTGCCTTTGGCTGGGGTGTAAAGTTTATGAAAGAAGAGTTTGTTTCAATCGTATCGGAGCAAGACACTGTGTCGCAAGCCGGTGAGTATATAAGAAAAGAGCGCCCTACCTATGCCGAAATTGTAGCCGTTAAAAAGTATGTTGAGTCGCACCTCGGTAAGCCTGCAAGTGGCAATATATTGTATCATTTAGATTATTCACAACTTAACAACTATACTGATGATGAAATCAATCAAATACTTGCTTATTAGTCTATTGGCTGTAGGTTTCGTTACTCGCAGTTATGCATGTGTCCCCGATTGTTATGCTCCCGGTGGATATTTTATGTATAGAGTGTGTGAGCCAAAATCTCAAAGTGAAAATATTGATTATGTTAATCCCTCTTCTACGCCCAACTGCTTGGAGTGGCAGAAATTGACCTCTATAAATATTCCTGCCGAAGATATTTATCAGGTGGTATATACCATGTCGCTCGAAGAGTTTGAGGCTATATATGACAATCGTGATGCAACATACGACAATAAGTTTGTCGAGTGGATAACGAAGAGAGATACAGCTATACTCGATTTTCTGCTTCTTGCCAAGACCAATGAGGAAATACGTTTCCACATCAACTCTCGCTGGTATTATCCCTCGATGAAAGTGGGCGCAAGAATGACTCTCGAAGAGATTGCCGAAAAGGCACTCTCGATGAAAGATAAACGTCTGCGTGACCGTTATCTGTTGCAAGCAGTGAGAGCGCTTTTTTCGCTGTCGCGATATAAAGAGTGTGTTGAGCTATGGGAGCAGGAGGCCATATATCTGCCCGAAGACAACTTGATGAAAGACCTCATTATAGACTATATAGCCGGTGCAATGTACCATGTGGGTGACTCGCAAAAAAGTAATGAATATTTTGCTCAGCGTGGCGATGCATATTCTATACTCTATTGTACCGGTAGGCGTGGTGAGCGTTTGTCGAGTACCCAAGCTCTTGCTTTGGTGTGCGAGTATGCTCCCAATAGTCCCGGTATCCCTCAAGAACTTTATCGTATTATACATGCCGAAGAGCAAAAAGAAGAGAACGGTTATGATATCGATGAAAATGAACTGAGTATGCTGTATGAGTTGAGTTTGGAAATGAGTGAAAATAGCAAGGTCGAGAATCGTGCTATGTGGTATTATACAGCTGCATTTTTAGCCGACTTTATGGGCAAAGAGTCGGTGGCATCGCGTTTGCTTCGATCGGCCGAGAATGCTAAGTCATCTCCCTATATAGACGAGTCGATACGCCTTTTCAGAATATATATCGATGCCAAAACGTTGCCCTATAACAATGAGTATGAAAACCGGCTTTATAGTCAGTTGAAATGGCTTGACCGCAAAATCGTTGATAATATTGATGATGAGGTGCGTACCAAAGTCGTAGAAGAGAGTAACCTGTTTACTTGTGAAAGTTTCTATTACTGGAACGATATGCTTCGTCGCATCCTGTTGGCCGAAGTATGTCCGCGTATGATACGTGCCGGCCGTCCGGTGCGGGCCCTGCAACTTGCCAATATGGCCGATAACTATCTGTATAATATTATAAATTGTATGGAGTTGTCGTATTATGACTATGAAGCCAATAAGTTGCATAGGGAGCTCTTGACAATGGAACAATATCGTTACTCTTCTTGTGAAGATAACTATTTGGACTACTCAAATCGATTTTTTGCGATGATAGACACTCTGGGAGTAGATGTGGCAAAGGCTTATCTTGATAATGTAAATCATTCGACCAAAGCATTTGATAAGTACCTCAATGCGCGCGGCTATACCGGTAGCGACTATCTCAACGACATAGTAGGAACACAATTATTGCGCCATATGCAATATGGTGAGGCGATAAAGTATCTTGGCAATGTAAGTGTTGCTTATAAGAATCATAGCAACGTATATATGGAGTATGAGCCATTTGAGGCCGAGCCGGCAAGGATATACCGGACAAAAGATTTTAAATATGACTTCGCCTGTACGATGCATTCGTTGGAGCAAAGTATAGAACTCACCACCAATCCCAACCGCAAAGCTCAATTGATGGTAAAATATGCTATGGGATTGCGCAACTCATTCGATTGGTGTTGGGGGCTTACCCAATATTTTAATGGCTCGAGTTTCTGGTTTGTTTTTAAAGATTGGGATTGTGAGGGCAATTCTCTTAAGCAGGCTGCTTTGGCGCGGTCGCGCAAGATAATCGATGAAGCATTACAGATGGTTACAGATGATGAGGTGGCTGCTGCCTTACAATATAATATGTGTAATTTCAAAACTGTTGCCAAGAAATATCCCGACACAGAATACGGTCGGTTGGTAAAAGGCGCGTGCGATAACCTCAAAGACTATCACGCCGAGACCTATTATAGTAATGAGTAATGCGATTTTAGACAGAAACTCTGTTGAGATGTGAATTAACAATTAAATTTTGTCGTATGATTGAAGTATTTAATAATTTCGATGAGCTATGCAATTTCTGTATAGCCATTATGTATGCAATGAGTGATATTACAGGTTTGACTTATGGAACTATCAATGTGCTGTTGTTTATAATTTTAGGCCCGTTGTCAACTATTCTGTATGCTATATCGGCCCTGTTGAGAATGCTGAACAAAGGTAAAAATTTTTCGAAGTTTTTGTTTTTTGTTGCTACGCTTATCGTATTGGGTGTATGTGGAATAATTGCATTTACTACACTGTGTGCCATATCGGCAAATTTAGGTGAGATGTTATAATAACCCATATTTCTGTTTTAGGGCAGATGCCGAAGGTAGCTTTGCTCGGGATAAAAAATAAACAAGTTTATTTTGTTCTCCACTCGCTTATCGCACTTTGGCAGATGCCGAAGGTAGCTTCGCTCGGGATAAAAAATAAACAAGTTTATTTTGTTCTCCACTCGCTTATCGCTACCTTTGCACATACAATTTTGTAGAGAGTATGGAAGTAAAGAAAGCACAGTTTGTAATCAGTAATAGCGATGTGCGCAAATGTCCCGATACGGGTTTGCCTGAGTATGCTTTTATAGGTCGCTCGAATGTGGGTAAGTCTTCGTTGATAAATATGCTTGCCAATCGCAACGGTATGGCCAAGACATCTGCTACGCCGGGAAAGACTACACTCATCAACCATTTTATTATCAACGATGAGTGGTATATTGTCGATTTACCGGGCTATGGCTATGCACGTCGTGGTAATGAAGGTCGTGAGGCTATACGCCGCATTATCAATGCCTATGTGCTCAATCGTGAGGCTATGACTTGTCTTTTTGTGTTGCTCGATTGCCGTCACGAACCTCAAAAGATCGATCTTGAGTTTATCGATTTCTTGGGCGAAAACGGTGTGCCTTTTGCTATTATCTTTACCAAAGCCGATAAGATATCGAAAGGTGCGTTGGAACGCAACATAGAGGCGTATAAAGCCAAGTTACACGAAACATGGGAGGAGTTGCCTCCTATTTTCAGTACATCATCGGAGAAACGTCAAGGGCGTGAGGAGTTGCTCGACTACATAGAGGGCATCAATCGTGCCGTACGGGAGGAGGCATAAGTAACACTTTTTAGGTTTATTATCATATAGTGTTTGCAAGGGCGCATAATAATAGCTACCTTTGGGTGAGTAAAACCGAGTGAATATGATAACAGAACAGCAAAAACAATGGATGCGTGAAGCTATAGCATTATCATCTCGCAACGTTGATAATGGCGGTGGCCCGTTTGGTGCGGTAATAGTAAAAGATGACCATATAGTGGCTTGCGGTGTCAACCGAGTTACGGCCGACAATGATCCCACTGCCCATGCCGAGGTGAATGCCATTCGTGCTGCAGCCAAGCAACTTGGTACTTTTGACCTGTCGGGATGCGACATTTATACCTCGTGTGAGCCTTGTCCTATGTGCCTGTCGGCTATATATTGGGCACACATAGATCGTATATACTATGCCAACACGAAGTACGATGCCAAAGCTATAGATTTTGACGATTTGTTTATATATGACCAATTGTCGCTTGCTCCCGAGTTGCGTTCGATACCTTCGCATCGTATGTTGGGGGATGAGGCGATAGCCACTTTCGACAAGTGGCGCGAAAAAGAAGATAAAATAGAGTATTAATTAAAAACACAATAAAATATTATACAAAATGGCAAACTGGTTTGAATGTAAAGTAAAATATGGTAAAACCCTTGATACAGGTATCCAAAAAACAGTAACAGAGTCGTTTCTCGTAGATGCACTCTCGTTTACCGAGGCCGAGGGCCGCATTATCGAAGAAATGCGTCCTTTTGTATCGGGAGAGTTTATGGTGTCGGCTATAAAACGAGCCAATTATAGCGAAATCTATTTCGATGCCACAGGCGATCGTTGGTTTCGTTGTCGCGTAAGTTTTATCACAATAGACGAGAAAACCGGTGTCGAAAAACTCACACCTACCAATATCTTGGTGCAAGCTACCGAGCACTCGCAAGCCGTAGAGAATCTGAACCAATGTATGAAGGGTACAATGGCCGATTGGCGCATTACAGCGGTGAACGAAACATCGTTGCTCGATGTATTCCGTTACGAAAGTACTACCCCCGATATGACTAAAGAATAACGATGATGGCAACTGTAGCACAGCGACTTGAAGAGGTAAAATCGACACTGCCTGCTACCGGAGTAGAATTGGTGGCGGTGTCGAAATTTCATCCTGCCGCAACAATACGCCAAGCCTATGATGCCGGTCATCGTTGTTTTGGTGAGAGTAGGGCGCAGGAGTTGCAACAGAAATACGATCAGCTGCCCCACGACATTGAGTGGCACTTTATCGGACACTTGCAGACCAATAAGGTGAAGTATATCATACCCTATGTGGCGATGATACATAGTGTAGATAGTATTCGCATTCTTGATGAAATAGAGCGTCAGGCTGCTCGCATAGATCGCGTGGTAGATTGTTTGCTCGAAGTTCACGTGGCGCAAGAAGATACCAAGTATGGATTTACCTTGCAAGAGTGTGCCGATTTTCTGGCTCAAACAGCTGTCGATACCTATCCGCATATTCGATTCAGAGGTATTATGGGAATGGCTTCAAATACCGATGATGAAGTGCAAGTCCGGGCTGAGTTTACACAGCTTAAGCAACTTTTTGACAATCTGCGTGCCGGTGTAATGGCAAACACTCCATGTTTCGACACCTTGTCTATGGGAATGAGTCTCGACTATCGTATAGCTGTAGAAGAAGGCAGTACAATGGTACGTATAGGTACTACCATTTTTGGAGAGCGAGAGTACTAATGTAACCATTATAGCTTTTGAAGGAATAAAAAAAATACGATGCATTTAACGCATCGTATTTTTTTATGTCTATATAATAATATGTGTATTATTCGGTAAGGTATTCATCCTCTTCGGCTTCGGGAAGATATACAATAAATGTAGTAGCACCAATTGTTACCACATCTTCGTGCTTGATATTGGCACGCTCGCGGTCATTGAGAATTTCGTTTCGCAAGAAAGTGCCGGTGAGACTTGGATTGTCGCGCAGTGTGTAGCGAGTACCTGCCGGGTGAGGCTTTACATTTATAATGCAGTGACGGCGATCCATACTCATATCGCCGCTCTGAATAGATATATCGGCAACACTGCCGGGTGAGTGGCGGCCTATCACATTATCGCCCTCTTTCAAAGCAAAGGTTTGGCGATAGCAGAATTGATTCTCTATCACAGTAATATAGCCATAAGGAGCATCAATCTCCTCGCGGTTCATCTCTTCAATTTCATCGAGCGTGAGCGAGAAGTGTTTGCGACAAGCCGGACAAGCAAAAGAAATGCTCTTCACTTGGCTGTATCGACTCTCGTCAAAACTGAATGTATGCTCACATTTGGGACAAGTAATACGTTTCATTGTGTAATATTTTGCCACAAAGATAACCCATAAAAGAGATACTGCCAAATTTTGTCGCTGCTACGATATGTTGTGCAATAAAAAGATGCGAATAACGTTATAGAATAATGAGTGAAAAAGTATGTTTAGCAACATATAATTGAGTGTTGGTGCATTGAACGCTATATTGTTAGGGTATAATATTGCATCTATGATATACTAAAAAACTATCGTAATGCTTTTTTTATCCGAAAAATAGTGCTAAATTTGCCCCGATATTGTGTGTAAACACATTTATAAATGCCGAAAAAGGACGTAAAATTTAATCCTGATTGTATCGGTAGATATGGGAGAGAGTACCTGTATGGAATGATAATTTTGAGAGAACTAAATACTTAATATTAAACACTTAAACCAAATTAAAAAACATTGAATTATGGCAACTAAAAAGGCTGCGACTAAAAAGTCGAATGTGATTGGCGTTAAGAGTCCCATCTGGGTTATCTTGCTTTGCGCTGTAGCAGGTTTCTGCTTCTATCAATTTGTTTGCGGTGCTCCTCACCGTTTCTCTGAAGGCGACCCCGTTAACGGTCACCCCCTCAATGGCGACCTTCTCGCTACAGTTTACAAAGGTGGTTTCATCGTGCCTATCCTTATGACTTGTCTTCTCACAGTTATCGTTCTTTCTGTAGAGCGTTTCATCGCTATGTTGAGTGCTAACGGTAAAGGTAACACTACTAAATTTATCGCCGGTGTTAAAGAGGCTCTCGAAAATAACGACCTCGCTAAAGCTAAAGATCTTTGCGCTAAAAAACGTGGTGTTGTTGCAAGTGTTGTTGCTTCTGCTCTCATCAAATATGAGCAAGTAGAAAACGATGAGACTTTGACTAAGGAGAAAAAAGTTGAGGCTATCCAAAAACAACTCGAAGAGGCTACTGCTCTTGAGATGCCCGCTCTCCAACAAAACCTCCCCATTATCGCTACTCTTACTACACTCGGTACTCTCGTTGGTCTTCTCGGTACCGTTATGGGTATGATCAAATCGTTCGCCGCTCTTGCTTCTGGTGATGGTGCTGCCGACTCTCAAGCTCTTTCTACCGGTATCTCTGAGGCGCTTGTAAATACTGCTACTGGTATTGCTACCGGTGCTTTTGCGGTAATTTCTTACAACTACTACTCAAACAAAATCGATACTCTTACTTACGCTATCGATGAGATTGGTTTCTGCATCGTAAACGCATTTAACAAAACTCACTAATCATCAGCTAAAAGAAAGGACTTTGTAATATGGCAAAGGTTAAAGTAAAAAGGAAGAGTACGCTCATCGATATGACCGCGATGAGTGACGTTACTGTGCTTCTGCTTACTTTCTTCATGCTGACATCTACATTCGTTCAACAAGAGCCTGTGCAGACTATTACTCCTGCTTCGGTTTCTGAGTTCGAAATTCCCGAGCAAGACGTTTTGAAGATTCTTATTGAGCCTTCTGGTAAAGTGTTCTTGGGACTTGACAACTTCAACGACCGCGCAGCTGCACTCGATGAGATGCTCAAAGTGCATACAGATGTACAACTCACCGATGAGCAAAAGAATACTTTCCGTCTCTCTGAGTGGTTTGGTGTTCCCGTTGCTCAAATGCCCGAGTTCCTCTCAATGCGTTTTGAAGATCAAGCCGGCGAGCTCAAAAACTATGGCGTACCTTGCGACTCTATCGACAACCAATTCAAAGAGTGGGTAGATTTTGCAACTCGCTGTGGTAGCCAACGAATGAAGGATGATCCTGCTTATGACGAACTTGAAAACTCTCAAAAGAGACTTAAGATTGTTATCAAGGCCGATAAGAAGACTCCTTATGATGTTGTGAAAAAAGTAATGGATACGTTACAAGAATTGCGTCAAAACCGCTTTAGTCTAATCACTACCTTGAACGAAGGCTAATAACCTGTTCAATGTAATTTAAATGTAAAATTAAATTATGGCACAAGTAGAAGTAAAAGATAACGGCGGTAAAAAGAAAAAAGGTCAACAGAAGAAAATGAACATCCACGTAGACTTTACGCCTATGGTGGATATGAATATGCTTCTTATTACCTTCTTCATGCTTTGTACAACTATGACAGAAAGTCGTACCATGGATTTGGTAATGCCCAGTAAAGACGCCGTAACCGAAGAACAACAAAGCAAATTGAAAGCTTCTGAGGCTATCACAATCCTCATTGGCGACAACGACCAAGTATTCTACTATTTGGGTGAGCCCAATTATAAAGAATATACCTCGCTTGTAGAGGCTTCTCTTAACCCCGAAGCTGAGAACAGCATCCGCGCTCTTCTTCTCGAGCGTAACGAAGAGGTAATTGGCTTGGTTGAAGAGGCTAATAAGACTTTTGAAGAGGCTCAAGCCGGTGTTAAGGCTAAGCATCTTCCTAAAGCTGATGCTGAAGCTCAACTTGCAGAATTAATGTCAGTTCGTGATGAAGCCGTTAGTGAGGCTAAGAAAACCAAAGGTGCTCCTATGGTGGTTATCAAAGCTAAAACAACAACAGAGAACAATGACTATCTCAATGGCCCCGGTGCTACATACTCAAGCCTTGTAGATGTTCTCGATGAAATGATTGTGTGCAGCGTTGGTAAATATGCCGTTGTAGATATGACCGAAGGTGATCTCTTCCTCATTGGTAACTACCTTACTAAAGGTGAGTTGGCTGCTTCAAGCGATTTTGGTAAATAATAACTAATTCACACAACTAAGTAAAAGAGACAAATTATGGCAAACATCGATTTGAATTCAAAGAAGTGGTGCGAATTAGCATATGAAGGCAAAAACCAAGCTTTCGGTGGATTCCTTATCCGTCAAGAAATTGGTCGTCGCCACCTTATCGCTTTCATCACTTCAGTTGTAGCTATCGCCTTGGCATTTTATCTCCCTACTCTTATCGAAAAGCTCCCTAAGGAGAAAGAGACTGAGATTGAATTTACAGTGACCGAGGTTGAGATGGCTAACCTTGAAGATCAAGAAGTAGAGAAAAATGACGAAATTGAGCCTATTGTTGAGGCACCCCCTCCACCTCCTTTGAAGAGCTCTATTAAGTTTACAGCGCCTGTGATTACAGCCGATGAAAACGTATCTGAAGAAGAGGAGATTAAGACTCAAGATGAGATGACACAAACAAGTATCAATATCTCTATTGCCGATGTGCAAGGTGTTGATACAGAAGATGCTCAAGATATTGCCGACTTCCAAGAGGTTATCGCTGAACCCGAGCCTGAGGAAGAGAAGCCCTTCGAGGCCGTAGAGCAAATGCCCCAATTCCCCGGTGGTGATGCTGCCTTGATGAAATATATCAGTAGCAACCTTAACTATCCTCCTGTTGCCGCAGAAAACGGTATTCAAGGTCGTGTTATCTTGCGTTTCGTTGTATCGAAAACTGGTGATATTGGTAACATCCAAGTACTCCGCAGCCCCGACCCCTCTTTGGAAAAAGAGGCTATCCGCGTGGTTAAGAGTATGCCCAAATGGGTGCCCGGTAAGCAAAATGGTGTGAGTGTACCTGTGTACTTTACTCTCCCCGTTACATTCCGCTTGCAATAATCACTTGTCGATAAATATAAAATGCCCCGTTACATATGTGATGGGGCATTTTTTTGTGTTATAGGTGTTGCTTTTTAAACCTATCCTTATTGTGCGAGTCCAATATTGCAAACGGGTGTTCATTTTAAGATTTGTTTTTAATTTATATGATGTGTAATTCGCTATATTGTGCCGAAATTCACTATCTTTGTAAGTTGAAAATTCAGAGCGACGTTATTAATGGAGATGAAAAACAATATAGAAGAAAACATACGCGATAGTAAGTGTGAACAAGAGCGCGAAGAGAGTGTCAAACCATCGCCTTTTGTCATTATCTCGGGAGTTATAATGGTAGCCATCTATATGGGAATGGCTTTCTTACTTGTCTTTACAACATTGTTTGTGGGTAAAGTTCCCGAGTGGGTTCGTTATATGATGGGTGTTGTATTCTTCTTGTATGGCATATATCGAGGATATAGAGTGTATAAAAGTAAATAATTGCGTGTGATGAAAAAGATACTGACTATATTGATGCTGTTGGTGGCTCTCGTGTCGTGTACCCCGCGCGTAGAGGTAGATCATCGTATGCACGAAGGTAATATTGACTTTTGTTGCGATGAGTCATACGCCAATGTGCTGGCTCAGCAAGTATTTGTTTTCACCCGCACCAATCCCGGTGCCTTTATCGATATGACTCGTTGCACCGAGCGTGATGCTTTGAATGCTCTTCTCGAAGATAGTGTGCGTCTCATAACCATGACGCGCCGTCTCACTGCTTCGGAGAAGAATCGAATACTCGAAAATCAACTCAATTGCAATGAAACCCACATTGCTGTAGATGCAATAGCGTTTGTAGTCAATAAAAACAATCCCGACTCGATACTTACAGTAGAGAATATTCGCAGCATACTCACCGGAGAGGTGACTCAGTGGAGCGAGCTGTTCCCTCAATCGAAGTTGGGCAAAATACAAGTTATCTTCGACAATCGCAATTCAAGTACAGTGCGCTATGCAGTAGATTCCATTTGCGCCCCCGATGCTTTATATAACGGAGTGGCTGCTGTTGACAATACATTGCAAGTGGTAAATGAAGTGTCGAAACGCCGCAATGCAATAGGTGTAATAGGAGCCGGTTGGATAAATGCTCTCGATTCGGCCGAAGTGCGTGTGAGAGATAGAGTGTCGCCTGTTCGCGTCAAAAAAACACCCGATGCCAAAGCGTTTGGACCTTTTCAGGCCTACATTGCCTCAGCCGATTATCCATATTTTAGGTCTATTTATATGATTAATACCGAAAGTAATAATGGACTTTGTACAGGATTTACTATC
>JAFZDG010000090.1 GCA_017561285.1 Bacteroidaceae bacterium | reverse complement strand
TGGGGCGAAAAAATAGTCTTCTGGGGGCCTATGGGATGCTGTACCGGTAACTACTTTCTTATGCAAGGCGATCTCGAAAGCCGCGACATCGTAGAGTTGATGCGCGAGACATTCCGTTTCATTCGCGACTTTGATGGCGAAGTGCCCGGACAAGCTGCCCGCGACTGTGGCAACTATCTGCTACACGACCTGCCTATGGCACGCTGGGAAGCCGACAAATACCTACGCGAAGTACTCGATGTTATTGAGGACAAAAACCTCATATATCCTACCATATAATACAATTATCACCCCCTATAACAGCCGAGGCGATGTGTCAGTGACACATCGCCTCGCTCTATTTATACATTCTAATATTACAAGCGGAAAGTCAAACCCAAGTTGACAAAGCAACCTGCGGTGTGACCGGCCTCGAAGTTGAAGGCCATAGTGGGTGAGAAATAGTAACGAAGACCTACGGCCGATGTCCAGTCGATACCACCTCCAAAGTGATTTTCGGCCATAGCAATACCGCCACCAAAACCGGCTACTACATAAGTATCGAGATTCTCTACAAATTGATAGTGGAAAGAGCAGTTGGCAATAACCGAAAGAGCATCGTATCGGAAATTCCAACCAATCGTGTTGTTCACCGAGGCACCCACGCCCAACGAAGCTTTACCATCAAGCCATCCATCGACCACACCATAGTCTATAGCCACTCTTTGGCCAAAACCGTTACCAAAACCAAGTGTTATTGAACCCAACAAATCATTCTTTGCAAATACATCATTTGCATAAGCACTGCCGGCAGTCATACCAAGAACTGCTACAAGCATAATTGTGAGAAGTTTCTTCATGTCGTTATTTTTTTAGTTTACATATTGATTATCTATTTTGCAAATATATAACTTTTTCGCAAATAACAAGTCATTTTATATAAACTCGCTCTGATTTTTTTACAAAAGAATATAATAAACACATTTTTAAAATATTAAAACAATTACAAAAGAGAAGCTTCATTGTCAAGAGTTAAATATATTGTAGCTCTACATTACGCCAAACACACCAGCAGTCTCAATAATAGAGCAACAAACAAAACCGCTCCCCTATCGAATTTTTCGACAGGAGAGCGGCCTCAATACTTTAAAAAAAACGATCTCTTCTTCCTACGACATTACATCTTCTCGGCTATGCGAGCCGCAATGGCAGCCATCTCCTCGGCCGGCAACGATAATTTCTCGCGGAAGAAGTTCATATCGCCCTCGGTAGTGATAGGAATAAGATGTATATGTGCATGAGGCACTTCGAGTCCCATTACAGCTACACCCACTCGTTTACACTCTACAGCACCTTCGAGGGCACGAGCTACCTTGCGAGCAAAGGCCATAAGACCATTGTAGGTTTCGTCATCGAGATCAAAAATATAATCGACCTCTTGTTTGGGTATAACCAATGTATGACCTTTGGCCACAGGACTGATGTCGAGAAATGCAAAGAAACGCTCATCCTCGGCTACTTTGTAGCAGGGTATCTCACCGGCTACGATACGACTGAATATTGATGCCATAATCTTATATATTTATAATTGTGAAATTACTTTATCGAAATACGTCCATCGGTAACAGCCTTTATAGGCTTACCCTGTTGCTCCATACGCGACAGATAGTCCTCAAATAACTCATACACAAATCCGGGATAATCTTCGCGCGAAACAGCATTACGGAATGCCACCATTCCATCGCCACCTTCGGCTACAAAATTGATTGTGGCGATGGTATAAAGACGATTATCATCGACCGGTCGACCGCTGATGGTAAGCTGTTCTACCTTTCCACCGGCTACAGTCAAACGCACTTCACCACTTACACCCTCACCGCCATTAGCTACTATCTGCTCCATCAATGCACGCACATCGCTGCCTTTGAGTTGCATCAAGCTCATATAATTGGTAAACGGAAATGTTTGCCATATATGGCCACGTGTCACAACACCTTGCGGTATATCGGCGCGCATACCGCCAATATTGATAACAGCAAAATCTACGGCCTTGCCACTACGCTCACGCGCCATATCAACAAATGCATCGCAAGCCCAATTGCTCAGCGTGCTTTCGGGACGTGCCACTACAAGGTCGGTTACACTGTGGCCCATTGCCACACTCATAACACTATCTACTTGTGCCTTGTACGGAGCCAATAATTGGGCAAAACAGGTATCTAAACGATTGTCATAACGTGCATCT
>JAFZDG010000089.1 GCA_017561285.1 Bacteroidaceae bacterium | reverse complement strand
GTTGCAGTGATAGTCAAGTTGGTTGTAATTGACCAACCATAAGCTCTATTACAACACTTCACATTGTCTGCTGATTGTGTCTCTGAACCTTGTGTCAAGACAACAGTTGGCGTTCCTTGACCGACAAATGCGACAACAAAACTCTCATTGAACAATTTGGTCTTTGTACAACAACTTCCTTTAGGGTGGTACATAATATTACCATCGGCATTAATAGTAACAAATGCAGTACCATTAACTACCTCGATGTTACCTACAGAGTAAGTCACTTGTGCTTGAGGCTGCACATTGTCTGTCAAGCAGAATGCCTGACATAAATTCTCCGAAACTCTAACAGCATATTGCTGGCTTGTTGCAGCGATAGCAATTGAATTTAATTGTATCATAATTCAATATATTAAAGATTATTCCGCACTCTCTTCACCCTGCGGATTAGGTTCTTCAGTAATCACTTCGTAGCCCTTGTATTCGGCAATAGGCAAGTTGTACCGGAGTAATTTCTTCAACTCCTCAAGGTCTTCAACCTCAAGCTCAACCGCACCCTCAAATAGTGTTAATCCACCATTTTTAATAGCATCATTCACAATGTTGTGAGCCAACTGAGGCAAAGCATCATCAGGCACACCTTGCAGATACTTGATCAGCAAAGGCTCAACAATCGAGCTTGACAAGCCTTGCACAAGAGGCGATATTTCGTCGCCTAAACTCCACATCTGACTCACCCAACCTGTCTGCCTTATCTTGGCTTCAAGATTAGCGACGAACGGCAATGTGCTCAATCGTTGCCCGGCTAATTGTCTTATAGCAGGCTGTGCCCACTTATTGAGCACAGCTGCTAATATCTGTCTATTGCTATACTTAGCCATAGCTACGTCATTGCTTAGTCACAACCACAACCGGTTTCACACACTCGGCGACGAGGTACTACGATTTCTGTCAAGCCTTGCAACTCAGCAATCTGATTTTTCATACAAGCGATTGTGGCATTATTTGTGCCATTATACACCGCTTGATTCAGATTCACCTCATTTTGTTTCTCAACAACACTGTTAATCTTTGTGTTCAATCGCTCGTACACATCGGCCAACTTTTGGTCTGCGTAGATGTTAGCCTTAAGCAACGCGTTCTCGCTCTCAAGAGCGGTCATCTTCTCGCTCTGGCCAAGGTCGTAACGCGAAACAGGAGTATTTTCTGAACAACCGCCACAATTACCTCTACCGAAGTTATGGCCGCCATTCTGTGCCATCAACATCATAATCATACTTAGCACCATCTCGATAGTACCTGTATTACTTGCGTTCTTCGCGCCATTCAATGTCGCAATCAACGCATCAGGACTCATTGCCGGGTTCCATCGACCACCAAGCAAGCCGCCCAAATCGATTCCAAGCAACGCCAAAATACCGGCAATACTACCTGCGGTATTAAATGCTCCTTGTCCTTGACCGGTCACGTCGTATTCATGACCATCTGCACCTTTGATTCTCATACTTCCCAAAAATTAAAAAGTTTCGGCCTTATGGCCTTGTGTCAAAGGTAGTATGGCCGGATGCCCAAAAACAAAATAGGTTCACCTGTCGGCGAACCTATTTAAGCATCATTTAATACATGTTTAAACGTTTGCTTCGGGCACATTGTTGAGCATCTCTTGCGCCGTTCTGGCACTAATACCCATCCTTTCACCAACCTGCAAGTAAACATACGCTCTTGCAACATAAGAGGCTGCATTGCCAAGCTCTGCCAACACCTCTTTTTCAAGGGCCTTCGCCCTTCGCGCCTGCTCAATTGTCGAGCTATGGCGCTTACCTTTCGGTTTCATAGTAGGTCAAATCATCACCTTGTATGTATAATCTCTCCTCTATTGCACATATCCGCATCGAGGCTCACATGCACCCAACTGTAATCGTACTCATCGATCAATTGATCGTAGGGCAAGTTGTTCTTAATGTACTCAAACAGCCACTTATTACCCTCCTTGCTACCGACGGTTATATCGGCAGCCTCGCCTGTCAAGTGTTGGCTACTCTTGACACCTCCAACTGCCTTGTTGAGTGCAGGGCTGCGATACCCGCTATTAACAGTTATCGGCTGACCGTATGCCTCTCTCAATGGATCGAGGACCACCTTAATAAGTCTGGTCATATTCTCTACAGCCCTATCTGTTGGCGTGTTATCTATGCCCAACTCATTAGCGGTCGCACTACGGCACAACTCCTTTATACTAAAGTATTTCATAAATTCTCATTCTTATACCTTCTCAACTCTTCTATTATCTCGGGGAACTTGGCAACCAACTTACTAATGTCATCAGCAGCATCTTCTATGCGGGCTTGCTCTTTCTCGTCACTATTCTCATATATGCTTTTCAACTCGATAAAACCCACGAACATTGCAGCAAGGAATGTTAAGAACGGCAACACCGGTATATGATGCCCGGTCGAAATATCCCATTGCGATATAGCTATCATCTGTACTGC
>JAFZDG010000088.1 GCA_017561285.1 Bacteroidaceae bacterium | reverse complement strand
GGGATCCACCTCTTCCCATCCCGAACAGAGAAGTTAAGCCCGGTCACGCCAATGGTACTGCGCAAGTGGGAGAGTAGGCAGCCGCCACTTAAATCGCCCTGACAACAAACGTTGCCGGGGCGATGTTTTTTTGTATATATACCTTTATGATTAATGCTGCTGTAGCCTATGCAAAGGCTATTAGTAATCTAATGAAACACAACACCCCAACCGAAATGAATCGATTGGGGTGTTGTGATATAACCCTATTTCTTTCCCCAATTGGGATTGAAGCTGTGGCTGTCTCTTTTTTATTTCAGTATGTGAGCCGCAAGAACACGCTGCAATCCCTTTAAGTCAGTATTGCGTTTGAATTCCTTTTGCAAAGGTTCTGCCATTCCTTTAATCCAGATTTTCATCTCGCAGTCGTCGTCAAGTGTGCCACCTGTTTCGATGCTGAAACGGTCAACTGAGCGGTATGGAATGGTGAGATATTCGCGTTTCGTTCCTGTTAAACCCTGTATGTTGAGAAGAATAAGACGCTTGTTGGTGAATACCCATTTATCGCGTAGAACGGCAAATGCCGACTCGATAATCTCATCGTCAATAAGAATTTCGCTAAATTCCTTTGTCAATTCGGCAAGGTTTACAGCCGAAGCGTTACCAATTAATTTATCAAATAGTGACATAGTGAAAAAATTATTTGTTTGAACAAAGTTACGAATTATCACCTACTCTTGCAAATCAATAGTTTAGTTGCTGTGAAGCAGCTGACCAATCGGTTCCTACAGCCGATGGTATATTGGGTGGTTACGAAGCATCGGACCTGATGTGGGCCAAGGCCGAAAAGGTACTGCCGCCAACAGCCGATGAGAATAGTAGCGTACAATTGCAATTTAACCATATGATGACTCGTGTGGTGGTGGATATAGTGCGTGGTGCCCAATATGAAGGTGAGTTGCCCGATGATATTGCAGTACATCTCTACAATACGGCTACAACAGCTGTTGTAGACTGGACAAAAGGTTCGCTAAAGGCTTATTCGCAAGGTGGCCACAAGACCATTACGATGCGCAAGGTCGATGGTGACACATTCGATGCTATAGTAGTACCACAATTCATAGAGCGTCGTACACCGCTTGTGGAGATTACAATGGGAGGCATTGCTTATTTGCTTGAAACAAGTATCTCGTTGCGCCCCGGTAAGCAGCATACATTTACCGTAACGCTCAATACCTCGCCCACCAAGAGAAGATAGAAATATCTATCGAAGGTGATGTGGGTGGTTGGGAGTAGGTAAACTCCATTGGTGTATAATGTACCAACGATGTCGGTTTTAGACCGGCGTAGTTATATAAAGAGAGATTTTCCGGTGTGTGGAAAATCTCTCTTATGCTTTATAACTGTGTGTATGGTGCTTGCTTTATTGCTGCCTATTCTTCGCTCTTTGTGACCGACAGGCCTATGTTGGATATGCCTTTGAGTTTGTGTTCGCGCATTGCTTGGGAGAGCTTTATGGTGTATATACCGCTATCGAGTGGCAGTTTATGGGCAATGTTCTGTTCTATTTGGTGTGCGCTACCCCAGCTGTTTCCTTTCCAATTGCCGTAGGCATCGGCCAGTGTAACGTTGATAGTATCGGTTGTGATGGCCGAGTCGGGCGAAATGTAATCTACAAACAGCCACAGATTGCTATATTGATATATGCTGCTATGACGCAAAAAGAGGTTGATGTCATAGTGGTCTTGAGCCGGTATGGCTATTGTGAAGTCTTTGCTTGTATAGCTTTCCCAGCCTTCGTTAGCAATGGCAGTGTGGCTGTTGTATATGGTGTTGCTGTTGCTACATGCAGTGGCAAGCAATAAACCGAGTAGTAGCATAATGCTACTGCTCGGTTTTAGGTTTGTTTTCGTTATTTGGTCGCCCTTCATTGTTTGTGTTGTTGTTTGAAGGTGTAAAACGTCTTTTTTTGTGTGGTGGATTGGTGTTGTTTTGAGCAATGTTGCCGTTGTTGTTCTGCGGGTTGTTGTTTCTGCGTCTTTCGTTACGCTCGCTACGTTGCTCATTGCGTTCGCCTCTCTCTGTTCTTTCGCCTTTTTCGTTGCGGTTGTGTGGTTGTGCATTGTTGCCGCCTTTTTTCTTGCGTTTTTGTTTATCAAATCGAGTAAGGCTGTCTTGTCCTACCACGTCTTGATACTCTTTGCGAGGTGCGTCTTTTTGTTGGCTGTCTCGTTCGAGTCGGTCGGGTTTTATACCGCGGCGATTGAGTGCAATGATTTCAAAGGCACGTCCTGCGTCTATTGTAATAAGATTGGCAGGGATGGCCTTATCGGTAGAGTATGTAATTTTACGCGCAAAGATGTCGGCCTTAAAGAAGTAGTAGATGTTGTCTTTTGTTTCGAGTTCAATCTCTTTCGATGGCATCTTTTTACGAGCTTCTACATAGGCATCTACCTCAAAGTTCAGGCAACATTTGAGTTTGGCGCATTGGCCGGCAAGTTTCTGAGGATTGAGCGAAATGTCTTGATATCGGGCAGCGCTTGTTGCAACTGATACGAAGTTGGTCATCCAACCGGCGCAGCATAGTTCGCGACCACAGGGGCCTATACCACCTATACGGCCGGCCTCTTGGCGCACACCTATCTGTTTCATCTCGATGCGAACCTTGAAAACGTCGGCCAGTACTTTGATAAGTTGGCGGAAGTCGACACGATCATCGGCAATGTAGTAGAATATGGCTTTGTTTCCATCGCCCTGGTATTCTACATCGCCAATTTTCATATTCAGTCCCAGCTCTTCGGCAATTTTACGAGCTCTTATCATTGTGCTGTGTTCGCGCGCCTTAGCCTCTTCGTATTTCTCTATATCAATGGGCTTGGCTTTGCGATATACACGCTTGAGTTCTACTTCGTGCTTGGGTGCGTGTTTGCGCATTTGTAGCGGAACGAGGTGTCCCATGAGAGTTACCTCACCGATGTCGTGTCCCGGCGAAGCTTCTACCGCCACAATATCGCCCACTTCGAGTTTGATGTGAGCCGTATTGCGATAGTAGCCTTTGCGCGTGTTTTTGAAACGTACCTCAACGAGGTCGTTTTCTTGTTGCGCTTCGGGCAAATCTTTCAGCCAGTCGTAAACTTCGAGTTTGGTCTCTTTTCGGCGGTATTCTCTGGCATCAAATTCGCTTTTCTCTATATTGTCATTGATGGAGTTGTCCATAGCTGTTTATAGATTGGTGTGCGAATGTGTTATTTGGCAAAGCTTACGGCACGAGTTTCGCGTATAACTGTAATTTTCACTTGTCCGGGGTATGTCATTTCGTCTTGAATGCGCTTGGCTATTTCGCTCGACAGACGTTCTGTCTCAAGATCGTCAATCTTGTCGGCTCCTACTATTACGCGCAACTCACGACCGGCTTGAATAGCGTAGGTCTTGGTAACACCGGGATATGAGAGAGCCAGTTGCTCCAAGTCGTTGAGACGCTTGATATATGCCTCAACGATTTCGCGGCGAGCACCGGGGCGAGCACCCGAGATGGCATCGCATACTTGTACAATGGGAGCCAAGAGGCTGTTCATTTCGGTCTCATCGTGGTGAGCACCAATTGCATTGCAGATGTCGGGTTTTTCTTTGTATTTTTCGGCCATCTTCATACCGAGCAATGCGTGTGGCAATTCGGGCTCTTCATCGGGTACTTTACCAATATCGTGCAAGAGACCTGCGCGGCGAGCTTTCTTGGGATTGAGGCCCAACTCTGATGCCATCACAGCACAGAGGTTGGCTGTTTCGCGTGAGTGTTGCAAGAGGTTTTGTCCGTAAGAAGAACGATATTTCATTTTACCCACAAGGCGAATGAGCTCGGGGTGCAGACCATGAATACCGAGGTCGATGGCGGTGCGTTTACCTGTTTCGATAATCTCCTCTTCAATTTGTTTTTTCACTTTGGCCACAACCTCTTCGATGCGTGCGGGGTGAATGCGACCATCGGTAACGAGTTGGTGAAGAGCCAAGCGTGCAATCTCGCGACGTACGGGGTCGAATGCCGAGAGTACGATGGCCTCGGGGGTGTCGTCTACAATAATTTCTACACCGGTAGCAGCTTCGAGTGCGCGGATGTTGCGACCTTCGCGACCGATAATACGGCCTTTCATCTCGTCCGATTCTATGTGGAATACGGTTACGGAGTTCTCGATAGCAGTTTCTGTCGCCACACGTTGTATGCTTTGAATGATAATACGTTTGGCCTCTTTGTTAGCGGTGAGTTTGGCATCGTCCATAATATCGTTGATGTACGAAGCTGCCGATGTTTTGGCTTCGTCAACGAGCGATTGTATGAGGCGTTCCTTGGCTTCATCGGCCGAAAGTCCCGAAATGCGTTCGAGGTGTTCTAACTCGGCTTTGTGTAGCTTATCGAGTTCTTGTTCTTTCTTTTCAACAACTTCGAGTTGTTTTTCGTAGTTGGCTTTGGCATTGTCAGCTTCGTTTTTGCGGCGTTGCACCTCGCT